>CALGFL010000436.1 GCA_937881145.1 uncultured Bordetella sp. | reverse complement strand
ATGTGCAGCAGGCCGTCGATGCCGCCCAGGTCCACGAACGCGCCGTAATCGGTGATGTTCTTGACCACGCCCTTGACCACGGCGCCTTCGTGCAGCGTCTCGAGCAGCTTCTGGCGCTCTTCGCCCATGCTGGCTTCCAGCACGGCGCGGCGCGACAGCACGACGTT
This sequence comes from uncultured Bordetella sp., assembly GCA_937881145.1. Lineage (GTDB taxonomy): Bacteria > Pseudomonadota > Gammaproteobacteria > Burkholderiales > Burkholderiaceae_B > Bordetella. Next base: position 4,525 of record CALGFL010000436.1, on the reverse strand, counting down.
GTTGCGCTTGCGGTCGAGCTTGATGACCTTGAAGTCGAGGGTCTTGCCTTCGTACGGCGTGGTGTCCTTGACGGGACGCAGGTCGACCAGCGAACCGGGCAGGAAGGCGCGGATGCCGTTGGTCATGACGGTCAGGCCGCCCTTGACCTTGCCGGTGATGGTGCCGGTAACCAGTTCGCCGTTTTCCAGCGCGGTCTCCAGCGACAGCCAGGCCGACAGGCGCTTGGCGCGGTCGCGCGACAGGATGGTGTCGCCGTAGCCGTTTTCCAAGGCATCGATAGCCACCGAGACGTAATCGCCGGGGTTGACTTCGATCTCGCCCTGATCGTTCAGGAATTCTTCGAGCGGGATGAGCGCTTCGGATTTCAGGCCGGCGTTGACGACCACGAAGTTGTGATCGATGCGCACGACTTCGGCGCTGATGACCTCGCCGGACTTCATGTCCTGGCTCTTGAGGCTTTGGGCAAACAGATCGGCAAAGCTTTCGCCGCCGGTGGCTTCTTGGTTAAGGGAAGACATTAAGTTAAAGGTCCTGGCCGGAATTGGCCGTTAAAAAAATACACACCGCGACAAGCGCAGTGGAGTGGTTAAAACCTGCCGCCGCCGTTCACGCTTGAAAAGGGCTGGCAGGACCGTACTGCTCGTACTGCTTCAACACATTCGCGTTGATCAGGTTGGGGAAATCGCTTTCCACATCTTCAACACGGCTTGCACCGTTTGATCCAGCGTCAAAGACGACGAATCGAGCACATGGGCATCTTCTGCTGGTTTCAAGGGCGCGACCGCACGCTGTGTGTCGCGCGCGTCACGTGCCCGCAAATCTAGCAAAAGGTCATCAATATTAGCAGAAATTCCCTTATCGATCAATTGCTTATGGCGCCGCTGCGCTCTGGCCTCGGCGGCAGCGACAAGAAACACCTTCAGTGGCGCGTCAGGAAATACAACCGTCCCCATATCCCGGCCGTCGGCCACCAGCCCCGGCGTCACCCGGAAAGCCCGCTGGCGCTGCAGCAGTGCCTGGCGCAGGTCGGGGTAACCGGCAATGCGCGAGGCCATATTGCCGACCGCTTCCTGGCGGATGGCGTCGGTGGCGTCCTCGCCTTCCAGGAAGATGCACTCGTTGTGAAAATGCACGTCCAGCGACCCGGCGGCCTGGGCCAGAGCCCACGCATCGTCTGCCGCGATGCCGCGCCTGAGCGCCACCAGGGCAGTCAGGCGATACAGGGCGCCGCTGTCGAGCACGCTCCAGCCTCCCAGCGTCTGGGCGACACGGTGAGCCACGGAGCCTTTGCCGGAAGCGGTAGGCCCGTCGATGGCGATGACCGGAATGGCGTTCATGATCCCCTCACCAAGCCCGCATATACATCGAAATACGTCGGGAAAGTCTTGCTCACGCATCCCGGATCGAGTATTCGCACCTTTGCCGGACCAAACGCGGCCAAGGAAAAACACATAGCCATACGATGATCATCATACGTGCCGATGTGCGCATCGCGCCATTGCGCGGGCGGGGTCACTTGCAACCAATCCGGGCCGGATTCGACCTGCGCGCCCAGCTTGGCCAGTTCGGTATGCATGGCATGGATACGATCGGTTTCCTTGACGCGCCAGCTGCCGATATTGCGCAGGCGGCATGGGCCGTCGGCGTACAAGGCCAGGACGGCGGCCGTCATGGCGGCGTCGGGTATGAGATTGAAGTCGGTGTCGAAGGCCCGCAGCTTTTCGCCCACTGCCACGGCCACACCGCGCGATTCGAACCAATCCGGACCGGCGTCGATGCGCGCGCCCATGGCCTTCAGGGTTTCGACAAAAGCCACGTCGCCCTGGATGCTGTCGGCGCCCACGCCGGTCATGCGCACCGGACCGCCGCCGATGGCGCCCAGCGCCAGGATGTACGAAGCCGACGACGCATCGCCCTCGACCAGGATGCGGCCCGGGCTGCGATAGGCCGCGTCGGCCGGGATGCTGAAGCGCTGCCAGCCTTCGCGCGCCACCGCCACGCCGTAGCGTGCCATCAGGTTGAGCGTGATCTCGATATAGGGCTTGGAGATCAGCTCGCCGACGACTTCGACGACGACCGGCCGGCCGCCAGCGCGCGCCAGCAAGGGCGAGATCATCAGCAAGGCCGTGAGGAACTGACTGGACACATTGCCCTGCACCCGCACCGGTGCGTCGGCGCCGGGCCGGCCCGGGCCGATGCGCAGCGGCGGATAGCCGGGCTGGCCCAGGTAGCCCACGTCGGCGCCCAGCGCGTTCAGGGCATCGGCCAGATCGCCGACGGGCCGCTCGTGCATGCGCGGCACGCCCGACAGGCGGTAATCGCCGCCCATCAGCGCCAGCGCCGCCGTCATCGACCGGAAAGCCGTGCCGGCGTTGCCCAGGAAGATGTCGGCCTGCTTGACGGGAAAGGACGCGGCGCCCTGAACGCGCGCGCTGCCCCGCCCCCGCTCCTGTACCGGCACGCCCAATTGGCGCAAGGCCGCCAACATGACGCGGGTGTCGTCGGAATCGAGCAGGCCGGAAATTTCCGTGCCGCCCAAGGCCAGCGCGGACAGCAGCAGCACGCGGTTGGAAATGCTCTTGGAACCCGGCAGCGCCACGGTGCCCTGGGCCATGGCCGCGTGCGGCAGGTCGAGATATTCAAGCGTCATTACGACTCCGTTGAATCGAGCCGCCAATCGCGGCGCGTGCTCGAGGCGCGCTGCAGCAGATCCCGCAGCGCGGCGCCGTCGCCGGCGGCCAGCGCTTGTTCGGCCTGATCCAGCACGGCGCGCACGGCGGCCAGCTCGGCCTGCATGGCCGGGCGGTTGGATAGAAAAATGTCGCGCCACATTTCGGGCGAACCCGCGGCGATGCGCGTGAAATCGCGAAAGCCCGAACCTGCCAGGCCAAGGCGCTGCGCGGCGTCCGGCTCGCCCGCCACCTGGGCCATGTAGACGGCCGCGAGAAAATGGGGAATATGGCTCACCGAGGCCAGCATGCGGTCGTGCAGCCGGGCGTCCATTTCGAGCAGCCGCGCGCCGCAATCCTGCCAGGCCAGGCGCACCTGCTCGAGCGCCTGCGGCGCGTTTTCCGGCAAGGGGCACAACACCACGTTGCGATCGAGGTAGAGATCGGCATCGGCGGCGCCCGGTCCGGTGCGCTCGGCGCCGGCAATGGGATGGCCCGGTACGAAGCAGTCTATGCGCTCGCCCAGCGCCTGGCGCGCGGCCTGCGCCACTTCGACCTTGGTGCTGCCGGCGTCGGTCAGCACGATGCCGGGCTTCAGATGCGGGCGCATCCGGGCCAGCAAGCCGCCCAGACTGCCCACCGGCGTGGCCAGCAACGCCAGATCGGCGCGCTGCGCCGCTTCGACGGCGTCGACAGCCTCGTCGATCAGTCCCAGCTCACGGGCGCGCTCCAGGGATTTGGGATCGCGTCCCACGCCCAGCACGCGCCCGACCTGGCCCGCCCGCCGCAAGGCCGCGGCAAAAGAGCCGCCGATCAGTCCGACGCCGACCACGGCCAGCACCGCAATGCGCGGCGCGCTCATCGCACCCCGATGGGTTTGCCCACCCTGCAGGACGGCGCCGCGAAATTTTGCATGCTCATCTAGGGCTCGATGTCTCGTGAATTTTTCGTCTGAATTCGTTCTTGCGTGCTGCCGCGAGGTCTTACTGAGTCGGGTACGAGCCCAGCAGCTTGAAGTACGCCACCTGCTTTTGCAGAATGGCCAAGACCTTGGCCACCGCCGGATCGTCGTGATGACCTTCAATGTCGACGTAGAAGTAATACTCCCACTGCCCCGTGCGCGCCGGGCGCGACTCGAAGCGGCTCATCGACACGCCATTCTCGGCCAGCGGCGCCAGCATCTCGTACACCGCGCCGGCCCGGTTGGGCACGGCCAGGATCAGGCTGGTCTTGTCGCGGCCGCTGCCCGCCGGCTGGATGCGGCCGATGGCCAGAAAGCGCGTACGGTTCTGCGTGTCGTCCTGGATGCCGGCCTCGACCACCGCCAGGCCCCAGGCCTGGGCCGCAGTCTCGCCCGCGATCGCGGCCACGCTGCCATCTTCGGCTGCCACGCGCGCCGCCTCGGAATTGCTGGAGGCCGCCACAGTGCGCAGATCGGGATAATGCCGCGACAGCCAGCCCTGGCACTGAGCCAGCGCCTGCGGATGCGCCGAAATCGCGGTGATGCCGTCCATGCTGCCCGAGCGCGTCATCAGGCAATGGCGAATGACGAGCGAGCGTTCGCCCAGAATCTTCAGCGGCGAGGTGAGCAGCAGATCCAGGTTGCGATTGACCGCGCCTTCGGTGGAGTTCTCGACCGGCACCATGCCCACCTCGGCCTGGCCGGCTTCAACCGCGCGAAACACCTCGTCGAACGTCGCGCATGGCAAGCCGCTCACCGCGCGGCCGAAATGCTCGAACGCGGCCTGCTCGGAAAACGACCCGTGCGGCCCCAGATAGGCGACCGTCTTGCCGCGTTCCACGCCGCGGCAGGCGGAGATGGCCTCCGTCCAGACGGCGAAGATGGAGGTATCGG
>CALGFL010000435.1 GCA_937881145.1 uncultured Bordetella sp. | reverse complement strand
GCAATGGGTCGAGATCCGCCAGTCACGAAGGTTATCTCGATCAAAGCCACAGATTCATCGAATATTCGAGCGATGGATTTGATGCCGGCGTTTGCATAGCCGCCAAGACTAAAGCAACGGTCATACGCTTCGTGTCGGCGAAGCTATGATCTCTCTTTAGGTCAGTCCAATCCCGGCATGCTCGCGCTCAAGCTAACCCTCGTCCCGCTGTTCTTGTTGATCGTTTCGATGTCGGGCAAGTGGTGGGGGCCGTCGATTGCCGGCTGGCTGGCCGGTCTGCCCGTGGTCGCAGGCCCGATTCTGTACCTGCTGGTTCTCGATCACGGCCCGGCTTTCGGCGCGCGCGCTGCAACGCTGTCGCTTTCCGCGATCCTCGCGTCGGAGGCGTTCAATTTTGCCTATGCCTGGACCTGCCGTTCGCGTTCGTGGCCGATTGCGTTGTCTGCCGGATTTTCGGCGTGGCTCATCGCCGCCTTCTGCTTATCGATGGTGCCGGCATCGCCCTTATGGGCAACGCTCATCGCCTTGATTGCCGTCTGCTTCGGTCAAACATTTCTGCCCCGCAGCTCGGCCGTTGCAGCGGGCTCTCCGCTGACAAGAATCGATCTCATCAGCAGGATGGCGGCCGGCGCGCTGCTGACCCTGCTGGTCACATCGCTATCCGGCCGGGCAGGCGCGACATGGAGCGGCCTGCTTGCCGTCTTCCCGCTGCTTGGGAGCATTCTGTCCGTTTCATCGCACCGCGCACACGGGTCGACGTTCGTGATCTCGTTGATGCGAGGCATGGTGCTCGGCAGGTTCTCGTTCGCCGCGTTCTTTCTATTGCTATCGTTTGCCTTGCTGTACCAGCAGCCGTCTGTCGCTTTTGCGGAGGCGACGGCATTGTCCATGTTCGTGCAGTGGTGCACCAAGCGAATTGCCACAAGGCGGCATGCAAAAATCGCGATTCAATAGGCAGCCCGCGACGAACCCGGCGGCACCAGGCCGCGGCGTGGAATGGGCGTGGAGAAGACGATCGACGTACGCGTCTCGCCATATCGGTTGATCGAGCCCAGAAAGCGCTCCAGCTGTTCGAGACTGGGAGACACCACGGTCACGATATAGGAATCGGCGCCGGCCACGTGATGGCATTCCAGCACCTCGGGCGCGCGGCGCAACTTGTCGAGAAAGGCGTTCTTGCCGGGCTGCACCACGGTGATGCCGACGATGGCGCGCACCGAATAGCCTGCCTGCTCCGGGTCCAACTCGGCGCCCACGGAGCGCACCACGCCGGCATCCTTCAAGCGCTTGAGCCGTTCCACCGTGGCGGGCACCGACAAGCCGGCGGCCTCGGCAAGGGTCTTCAGCGGCGCGCGGCCATCTTCCTGCAATGCCATCAATAACGCCCAGGCTTTGGCGTCGAGTTGCAATGATTCGGTCATGACGGGCCTTCACCTGAAAAATCGAAATCGAAATCGATTTTCCCTTGGTCTTTTGGCATGGGCAAGCTATTCACGACCTTGGATAATTTTCGGCATGGATTCCCTCTTTTCATCGCCTGTGCCCGTGCTGTTCGGCCAATCGCTACTGATCGGCCTGTCGATCGCCGCGCCCGTGGGGCAGATCGGACTGCTAGCCATCCAGCGCACGCTGGACCATGGCCGCCCCGCGGGGCTGGCCACCGGACTGGGCGCGGCGTTCGCCGATGCGGTGTACGGCGCCATCGGCGCGTTCGGCGTCAGCGGACTGATCGCCTGGCTGCTGAGCCTGAGACGGTGGCTGGGCCTGTTCGGCGGCGGCTTCCTGCTCTGGCTGGCCTGGCGCATTGCCACGAAGCCGGCAGTGCGCCGCGCGGATATTCCCCCGCCGGCGGGCACGCTGCTGCGCTACGTGGCCGGCACCTTCGCGCTGACGCTGTCGAACCCGACGACCATCCTGTCGTTCATGGCGGTGTTCGGCGCGCTGGCCGGCCGCACGCCGTCGGCGCCGCCCTGGGTGATGGTGGCCGGCGTGCTGTCAGGCTCGGCGCTGTGGTGGCTGATCCTGTCCACCGGCGTGGGCTGGCTGCGCAGCCGTTTCGACGAACGCTGGCAACGCGCCGTCAACCTGTGCTCGGCCGCGCTGCTGGCCGGACTTGGACTGTGGCAACTCGGCCACCTCATCATTTGACCTACGGAGAATGCATTCATGACGCAACGACTGCGCGCCAGCCACAAGATCATCGTCGAGGCCCCGGTCGACCAGGCCTTCATGTTCTTCACGCCGGCCGGCGAGGAACTATGGGTGGATGGCTGGAAGCCGACGTATGTCCACCCCCGCGACGGCCGCACCGAAGCCGGCATGGTGTTCACCACCGGCCAGGGCGACGAGCTGACCATCTGGACCATGGCCGAATTCGACCGCAAAGCGCATCGCTCGCGCTATGTCCGGTGCACGCCGGCTTCGCGCACCGGCATCGTGCAGGTGCGCTGCGCCGCGCTCGACGAGACACGCGCCGAAGCCTGGGTGAGCTACGAGCTCACCGCGCTGAATGCAGCCGGCGAACGGGCGCTCGAAGATTTCGCAGGTGTACGCTTCGCGGCGATGATCGACGATTGGGCGCGCAAGATCGCGTCGCGCCGCGAGTCGCTGCTGGCGGCCGATATCCGCTGAATGCCGGCCGGCTATAGTAAATTTCTCCTGAATGCGCGCTGAGCCCCAACGACGTTTTTCAGGAACACCCGGCATGAAATCGGAAAGACTGCAGGCATTCACCGATGGCGTGGTGGCGGTCATCATCACCATCATGGTGCTTGAAATGCATCCGCCGCGCGAGGTGACCTTCCAGGCCTTGCTCGCGTTATGGCCGGTCTTCCTGTCCTACGTGCTCAGCTATGTTTACGTCGGCATCTACTGGAACAACCACCATCACTTCGCCCACCTGATACGCGAAGTCACCGGCGGCATTCTCTGGGCCAATCTGGGCCTGCTGTTCTTTCTGTCGCTGGTTCCGTTCACCACGGCGTGGGCCGGCGAGCACGGTTTCGCGCCGCTGCCCACGGCGCTGTACGGCGCATCGCTGCTGGCCTGCGCGCTTGCCTGGAACGTGCTCCAGACCACGATCATGCGTGCCCAGGGCCAAGCCTCGGTGATGAAGCAGGCCCTGGGCGCCGACTACAAGGGCAAGGTCTCGCCCCTGCTCTATCTTGGCGGGATCGCGCTGGCCTTCGTCGAGCCGGCGGCGTCTTATCTTCTGTATGCCCTCGTCGCCGCACTGTGGGTCGTTCCCGACCGCAGGATCGAAAAATTTCTCAAGACCTTCGAGCGATCCTGAATCCGCCGGCCGCGCGGCGCTCGGCTCAACCCCAGGCCCGCTCCCCCAGCGCGCCGGCGATCGTGCACTGCAGCCCCTGCGCCGCGCCCGCATTATCGATCGCCTCTTCGAGCAGCGCGAACGGATAAGTCGTCAGTTCGACCGCATCGAGCGGCAACAGCCCCGACGCCGCCAGCGAGACCAGCGCCAGGTAATCGGCGCGCGAGTACATGAAGTGGCCGATCAGCTCCCAGTTGTTGAGCAGCATCTCGCCGTAGGCAATCGGCAGATCGACGTTCATGCTGCCCATCAGCACGAGCCGCCCGTTGCGGCGCAGGCTGCGCAGCGCCGCAAGCGTCGCATTCGGTTCCTGCGCCTGGCCGACCATGTCGAAGGCCAGATCGGCGCCACCGCCGGCCGCCTTTCGAATCGCGGCGACATCGCGCGCGCCATCGCCCGTCAGCACGACCGGCACGACGCGGCCGCGGCCCAGCTCAGCGAGCTTGGATAGCGGCTCGGCGCGGCGGCCCAGCGCGACGACGCGGCGGGCCCCGAGCGCCAGCGCGGCGATCACGGCCGCCGAGCCGAAGTAGCCCGTCGCGCCGTTCACGGCCACCGTCTCGCCGGCCGCGAGCCTGCCGCGGCGCAAGCCGCCGAACGGCACCGAAAATTTGGCGAGCGCCGCCAGGCGCGCCGACGGTACGTCGTCCATGCCATCCAGCGCCAGCACGGTCGAGGCGGGAAGTTCCGCGAACTCGCGCAGCGTCCCGTGCGGGAAATCGGCCAGCACCGGCGCGCTGGCGGCGCTGATGCCGGTCAGCCCGATCAGGATCTGCTCGGGTTCGGCCACCGCTTCATCGGCCACCCAGTAGGGATGCACCACCACGCGCTGCCCGGGCCGCAGGCCGAACACGCCCTCCCCGACAGCCGCGATGCGGCCGACGCCGTTCGTCCCCGGCGAGAACGGGCTGGGCGGGTAGGCATACGGCAGCTTGCCTTCGATGTACGCACGGGTATAGCTGAGCAGCGGCACGGCCTCCATCTTCACCAGCACGGCGCCGCGCCGCGGCTGCGGGGTCGGCTCATCGCGCAGAACCAGGGGTTTGCCGGGTTGGTCGAGCATCCAGGCTTTCATCGTCGTTTCTCCAAAAGGGACATCGGATGGTTGAACTGTAGGGATGCCCAACGTATTCTTGAAATTAATTATTGGAATTAGACATATCAATATGGTTGATATGAGAGACATCGATCTGAACCTGCTCGTGTCGCTCGACGCGCTGCTCGAAGAAGCCAACGTGACGCGCGCGGCCGAGCGGCTGCACCTGACGCAGCCGGCGCTGTCGACCCAGCTTGCGCGGCTGCGGCTGATCTTCGGCGACCCGCTTTTGATTCCGTCGCCGCACGGTCGCGGCATGACGAGAAGCGCACGCGCCATGGAACTGATGGCGCCGCTGCGCGACGTGCTCAGGCAGCTCGAAACCGTCGTGCGCCGGCAACCGACCTTCGATCCGTTCACCGACACGCGCCGCTTCACCATTGCCGCCAGCGACCAGGCGATCGCCGTACTGGGTTTTCAACTGATGCAGTCCTGGCCCGGGCATGCGGGGCCGGGCGTGCAGCTCGCCTTCGTCGCCGCGGCGCAGTCGACGAGCCCCGAGCGCTTCGAACGCGGTGAGATCGATCTATTGATCGGCTCGGAGCGCATGGTTCCAGCCTGGACGAAGGCGCGCAAGCTCTACGACGAGCGCTTCGTCTTCGTGCAGCGCAAGGGGCATCCGCGCGGAACCGCGCCACTGGATCTCGACAGCTACTGCGCGCTCGGGCACGTTCTCGTCTCGACGAGCGGCGGCAGCTTCTTCGGCTTCATGGACGAGCATTTGCAGTCGCTCGGCCGCGCGCGCCGCGTCGCCCTTTCGGTCCAGCACTTCACGCTCGTACCCGAGTTGCTGGCGCGCACGGATTACGTCTCGACGCTGCCCTCGCGGCTCGTGGCGCGCTATCGCGACATGCTGGATGTGTTCGAGCTGCCGTTCGAGGCACGCGGATTCTCGTTTTTCGCCGCGTGGCATCCTCGCAATCAAGCCGATCCGGGCAGCGTCTGGCTGCGGGAGAAACTGGCGCGGATCGCGGCGGATGGCCCGCGGTGATCATCGCGGCCGGGCTCGCTGACGAACGACTTTTCCATTCATGCGCCTCTCTGTTACGTTAGGCGTCCAAACCGGAGAAAAGCGATGACACGAGTTCGCGTTAACGGCTTCACCCTCTCGCTCGACGGATACGGGGCGGGTCCGGATCAGGACCTCGACAATCCGCTCGGCGTCGGCGGCACGCAACTGCACCAGTGGCTGATCCCGACACGCACGTTCCAGCGCTCCCTGTTCGGCAAGGACGGCGGCACGACCGGGGTCGACGATGATTTCGCCGCCCGCGGCTTTCGCAATGTCGGAGCCTGGATACTCGGGAGGAACATGTTCAGCCCGCTACGCGGGGCTTGGCCCGACATGAACTGGAAAGGCTGGTGGGGCGACAACCCGCCCTATCACGTCCCCGTCTTCGTCCTGACCCATCACGCTCGACCTGCCATCGAGATGGAAGGCGGCACGACATTCCACTTCGTCACCGGCGGCATATGCGAGGCGCTCGACCGTGCGCGCGAGGCCGCCGCCGGAATGGACGTGCGGATCGGCGGCGGGCCGGACACGATCCGGCAATATCTGCGCGAAGGCCTTGTCGATGAGCTGCACATCGCCATCTCGCCGGTATTGCTCGGCCGGGGAGAGTCGCTGTTTGCGGGAATAGACCTGCGGGCCCTGGGATACGAATGCGTCGAATCGGTCGCGTCGGAAAAGGCCACGCATGTCGTCCTGCGGCGTAAAGGGCACACGAACGCCTGAGACGCTCCCCGACAACCGCGCACGTCTCTTCTTCGAGACGGGAAGCCTACGCCCCGAGTCGCAAGGCATTGGCAACCACGACGAACGCCG
>CALGFL010000434.1 GCA_937881145.1 uncultured Bordetella sp. | reverse complement strand
GCGCGCCGTCACGCCGACAGCGCGCTTACGGCGCGTCCCCGCCGACGCCGAGCGCTTCCATCTTGCGCACCAGTTCCGCGACCGAGCGGGAATTCATCTTGCGCATCGCCTGGCCGCGATGAATCTTGGCCGTGATCTCGGCGATCCCCATGTTGCCCGCGATCTGCTTGTTCATCAGCCCCGCCGCGACGTGTCGAAGCACCTCGCGCTCGCGCGGCGTGAGCGATTCCCAGCAGGTGCGCAGATCGTGCAGCGAGCGATCCGTCGCGAGCCGCTTCGCATCGCATTCCAGCGCGGCGATGACCGCATCGATCATGTCCTGGTCGCGAAAGGGCTTCGCGAGGAAATCCATCGCGCCGGCTTTCATTGCCTTCACGGTCATCGCGATGTCGCCGTGACCCGTCATGAAGATGATCGGCATGTGCGGCTGGCCGCTCTCGGCCAGCGATTTCTGGAATGCGATACCGCTCTGTCCGCGCAGCCGCACGTCGAGAACGAGGCACGAAGGACCCGCGCTTCTCGGCGCGGCGAGAAATTCCCCGGTCGAGCCGAACGCATGGACTTCGAGGTCGATCGAGCGCAGCAGGCCGGTGAGCGCGCCACGCACGAGGTCGTCGTCGTCGATGACATACACGACACGGGAATCGCGGCCTGTGGGTGGCGTCGTCGGAGTGGTCGTGCGGAAGGTTCTGGAATCGGGCATCGCGGCGTCCGCTGGGGTCTGTCTCGGTGAAGGACCGCGCGGCGGCCCGGCTGTCAACGTATCTGAAACTCCTGTGCCGGTCCCTCATGGCACGCGCGAATGGGGTACGGCTATCCGGATGGATGACCTGCATCACGGGTCGCGGCGCGGCAGCGTGAACGTCGCGCGCGTGCCGGGCCCCTCGCGAGGCGACAGGGTCAGCGTGCCGCCGTGCGCGTCGACGATGGAATGAGCAATCGCGAGGCCCATGCCCATGCCGTTTTCCCGCGTGGTCAAAAGCGGTTCGAACAGCCGGCCGGCAATGTCCGGCGCGATGCCGCCGCCCCGGTCCTCGACGCTCACACGCACCCGATCGCCCTCTTCCATCGTGCACGCCAGCAACAGGTGGCGATCGGTTTCGAGCGCCACCATCGATTCGGCGCCGTTCGTGAGCAGGTTGATCACGACCTGCTGCAACTGGATACGGTCGCCATGCACATAAACCGGTTCGTTCAGGCCGTGCAGCGCCAGTACGACGCTCATCGCATCGAGTTGCCCGGCAACCAGGGCGGCGGCCTCGCGCAGCGCTTCGTTGAGGTCGAGCGTCGTGAACTGCGGCTCCGCCTTGCGCGCCTTGGCACGCAGCCCCTGAATGATGCCCTTGGCCCGCGTCGCGCTGCGGCTGATGTGCGCGAGCATCTCGCGCGCCTCGCCGATCTCGGGCGGGTTTCGGCTCAACCAGCGCAACGCGGCGCTCGCCGACGTATCGACAGCGGCGAGCGGCTGCCCCACCTCGTGCACGATGGAGGCGACGAGTTCGCCCATCGTCTTCAGGCGGCTCGCGCGTTCGAGATCGGCGAGCGCGCTGCGCAACTGTTCCTCGGCCTGCGCGCGCTGCTGGTTCTGCTCGACAAGCGCTTCGTAAAGACGCGCGTTCTCGAGCGCGAACGCCGCCTGGGAAGCAATGACCTCCAGCACCGCCGCCTTGGCGGTGCTGAAAACCTTTGCCGCAAGATTGTTCTCCAGATACAGCACGCCGACGAGCGTCGAATAGCGCATCAGCGGGACGCACAGTATCGAGCGCGGACGCCTGCGCCGCACATAGGCATCCTGCGCATAGACCGGCGAATCGTGCGCGTCGTCCACCACCACGCCTTGCTGCGTGCGCGCGACCGCCTGCACGAGCGACACCGGCAGCACCTCCGGCGTAAAGGACACCGCCTCCTGCGTCACGGCGATCGTGCCGTCGACCACCTGCGCGCGCGCCGGCACCTGCCACACGCCGCGGCGCAGCAGGACGAGCGCGCCCTGCCCGGCGCCGGCGCTCTCGAGGGCCGTGCGCAACAGGGTCTCCACGAGCCGTGCCGGCACGATATCGCTCGCGAGCGCATTCGAAATCCGCAGCACGGCCTGAACATCCAGCTCCTGCAAACGGCTCGCGGCCGGCGCGAGCGCGTCGGTCTCGAAGACCTCGGGGTGCGCCGCCTGCAAGCGCTGGGCTCTCGCCGTCGCGCCCCAGCGTTGCCACGCGCCGCGCGCGTGGCGCAGCCAGGCTTGCGCGGGCACTTCCTCGTCGCGGGCTGCATGAAATCCCGCGGCAAGCTCGGCCGCCAGGGCTTCGATCTGCGTGAAGCCATGGCGTCGCGCGTGCGACAGGGCTTTTGCATAGGCTTCGAAGGCCTCCAGCGACCGGCCTTCAGTGCGTGCCTGTTCGGCGCGCACCAGCTCGCGCCGTGCGACGAAATTTTCGGGGCACGCCTCTGCCCATATATCGAGCTGGTCGGTGTGGCGCTTCAGTGCCGCCTCCTGCGACGGGTCGCGTCCGGTCACGGCCAGCAGCGCGAGCGCGCCGTAAAAAGGCAGTTCGCCGCTTTCCGCGAACGAGCGCCCAAAATGCACGCATGCCTCGGCGCGCCGACGCGACTCGAGCGCGTCGGCGAGATCGCCGAAGAGAAACGCCGCTTGCAGGCGGTACACCCAATACGCGACGTCCACGAGCGTGACAGGTGCGCCTTCGTCGGGGGGCGGCGGCGGTTCTTCGTCGCGGTCGGCTTCTCCGTCCTGAAGCCTCGTCACGAAAGCCCACTTGGCCAGATACGATCGCGTGACGAGACGGAAATTCGCCTCGCGTGCGATGGCCCGTCCCTGCGCGACCCGTTCGCGCACGTCGCCGAGGAACTCGCCCGCGAACAGCATCCCGGTGACTTCGTTGCTCGGGCAGTACACGGCGAACGTGTGATCGCCGCTTTCCAGCGCGAAGTCGAACGCGCGGCGAATGTAGTCGCGCGCCGTTCTCGCGGGCAGCGTCCATGGCACGACGAAAGTTCCAAATACCATGTAGACGCGTGCGCGATACCGCTTCAAGCCGCGCTCGTCGACCAGATGCAGCGCGAGTTTGCCGAACTCGAGCGACGCGGTGTAGTCGCCATAGCGCACACCGAAGATCTGGTGCATGCACGTATAGACGTTCGCGGACGCGTCCGAGTGACCGTGCTCGATGGCAAGGTTGACCGAGCGCAGCAGCATGAGGTCGACCAGGTTCTGGTCCGTGTACAGCGCCGGCGGGATGAGGTCGGCGAAGACATCGGTAATGGCGCGCCGCAGCGGGTCCGTCATGACCGGCAGCTCGCGCAGTCCGGCGATACCGTGCCGGTCGAGCCAGCCGCGCAGGCGCACATACTCGCGGTCCACATCGGCATCGTCGGGATGCATCGGCACGTCGATCCCGGCCTTGCGTAAAAACGCGAGCCCCACGCCCAGCGCGAGGTCGAATCGCCCGAGGGTCGTGTACAGCGCCGCGCGCAGGCGGGCAAGGTCGGCGCCGAAGATGCCTTCGCCCGCCTCGACCTGCAGCGCCGATAGCCGCGCCTCGGCGGTCTCCAGCGCGCCCGTCATGAACTCGGCCTCGCCGCACAGTTTGCGGGCCGTCAGGCCGTCCTCGCTGGTGTCGTGTTCGCCGAGAAAGTCGAGCGCGGCGCGGAAAAATCCGAGCGCGGAATGGTGCGCGGTCGCCGCCTTGGCCTCGCGGCCGGCGTCCAGGTTGAGTCGCGCGAAGACGCGGCGCTCGTCGCGATCCTCGACTGCCGGCCGCGCAAGATTGACCTGCGCGGCCAGCGCGAACGCGTCGGCATGCACGATGTCGCCCTTCAGCTGGCGACGGGCGATCTGCAAATGCAGCGGCGCGCGCGCCGCGATCGGAATCGACGCGTAGGTCGCCTCGCGAATGCGGTCGTGCCAGAAAACCCAGTCGTCGCCCTCGCGATAGACACTGCCGGCCTTGAGCGCGGGCTGCAGGTTCTGCGTCGCCTCGATCCCGGATATCCCGGCGGCCACGGCAAGCGCCTGCGTCGAGGCGCGCTGGCCGAGGCACGCGAGCAGGCGCAGCATGACCTGCGCGGCGTCCGGCAACTGTTCGAGCTTGCGCCCCAGCAACTCGATGACATTGTCGATGCCGCGTTGCGCCGCCATGCGCTCCAGGCTCCAGCGCCAGGCGGCGGCGTCCGCGTCGTACTGGAGCAGGCCGTCGTCGGCGAGCAGGCGCAGCAGATGGCGCGCGAAAAAAGGATTGCGCCCGGTTTTGCGTCCGATCATCTCGGCGAGCGGACGCAGCGAATCCGCGTCCTGATGCAGCGCACGCGCGATCAGATCGCACAGCGCATGCTCGTTCAGCGGACCCAGTTCCATGCACAGGGTGGCGGGTACGTCGGCCAGCCGGCCGGCGCGCAGCGGATGGTCCGTACCGACCTCATTCTCCCGGAACGCACCGACCAGCAGCAGGGGCGCATCCTTGTGGTGATGCAACAGCCGCTCGAGTACCTGCAAGGTACCGACGTCAGCCCACTGCAGGTCGTCGAGCACAAGCACGAGCGGGCGCGAGCTCGTCGCGAAGCACGCGATCAGCCGCGCGATCCCCTGAAGAACGCGCTCGCGCTCGAAGGCAGGCGCCGCGTCCGGCACCTCGGGCACCTCCGGCTGGGGACCGAGAACGAGCGTGAGCGTGGGCAGGAGCGCGGCCAGTGTGCGGCCGTCGAGCGGCGTCGCCGCTCTGAGGCGCTCGTGCCAGAT
>CALGFL010000433.1 GCA_937881145.1 uncultured Bordetella sp. | reverse complement strand
GGCCTGGGACAGCGTCTTGCGCAGGCGCATGCCCACGCTCCTGCCCAGAATATCGAGTCGGCCGCCCTCGGCATCGCTGCGAGCGCACGCCGTTTCCGCAGCGTCGTCGTCGATCACGTCAAAGGGCACGGCGGATGCCGTCCGCCCCTCGGCCTTCAGCGTCTGCACGGCTTTGTCGACCGCCGACGCCTGACGGCCGTTGATGAGCACGTGCGCGCCGCAGCCGGCCAAGGCATGCGCCGCGCACCATCCCAGGCCGCGCGCCGAGCCGGTAATCAGCGCGACCTGGCCGGCCAGGGAAAACTTGGGAAAGAAGGCAGTAGAGGCCGTCATCATTTCCACCGTGAGGCAATTGTTCGATCAGGCTTTGCAGCCGCCGGAAAAAGCAAAGCCCCCGAAGGCTCGCCTGCACACAGGCCGCACCGGGGGCGTGCTGTCGACTTACGATATCAAGAATCGGCTTTCTTCGCGGCCTTTTTTACAGCCTTCTTGGCCGCGGTTTTTTTCACCGCGGTTTTCTTGACCGCGGTCTTGGCGGCGGCCTTCTTCGCCGCGGCAGGCGTCGTGGCCGTCTTGGCGGCCGTCTTGCGCGCGCCCGGCCGCTCGGGCCGCGGCTCGAACTCGAAGCCCACCTTGCCGTCCGGCTGGCGCACCAGGAAGGCCTTGAACTTGCGGTTCGTGCGGCTGGACACGAAACCCTCGAGCAGATCCGTGCGCCCTTGCGACAGCAGCTTCTCCATCTGCTCGCGCGAGATCTCCTGCTGCAGGATCACCTTGCCCGAGCGGAAGTCGCAGCTCTTTTCAGGCCCCACCGATTTCTCGCACACATAGCTCATGCCGTGCTCGAAGATCTTGGAACCGCACTTGGGGCAGGCCCCCACCGACGTGTGGCCCGAGAAGTCCACGGCCTCTGCATCGTCATCGTCGCTCTGGCCGAAATCGAACTCCAGCTTGTATTCGTCGCTGATGCGCAGAATGGCCGCGAAAGGCCGGCCCATCTTGCTGATGAAGCCTTGCAGCGGGCCGATCTCGCGCTTGGTCAGCAGCTCTTGCACCTCGGGCAGCTCGAACGTGCGTCCGCCCGGATGCTTGCCGATCGAGAAATCGCAGTTCGTGCAGGCATAGCGGCGGTAGTTTTCCTTCACCACGCCGCCGCACTTGGGGCAGGGCGTCTGCAAGGTCGCGTAATCGCCCGGCACCGTATCGCGTTCGTATTCCTTGGCGCGCTTGACGATGATCTGCGTCATCTGCGCGATCTCGCGCATGAAGGCATGGCGGTCCAGGCTGCCTTGCTCGATCTGCTTGAGCTTGTGCTCCCATTCGCCGGTCAGCTCGGGCGAAGTCAGTTCGCTCACGTCCAGGCCCGAGAGCAGCGTCATCAACTGGCGCGCCTTGGCCGTAGGCACCAGGTCGCGGCCTTCGCGGCGCATATAGGTCTCGTTGATCAGGCCTTCGATGATGGACGCGCGCGTGGCCGGCGTGCCCAGGCCACGCTCGGACATGGCTTCGCGCAGCTCTTCGTCGTCCACCAGCTTGCCCGCGCCTTCCATGGCCGAGAGCAGCGTCGCTTCGTTGTAGCGCGCCGGCGGCTTGGTCGCCAGGCCCACGGCCTCGACGTTTTCGGCGCGTACTTTCTCGCCTTCGGCCACCGGCACCAGGTTCGCGTCTTCGCCCTGCGCTTCCTTGCCGTAGACGGCCAGCCAGCCCGGCGTCACCAGCACCTTGCCTTCGGTCTTGAACTTGTGTCCCTGCACCTCGGTGATGCGCGTGGTGACGCGGGATTCGGCCGCGGGGAAGAACACCGCCAGAAAGCGCTTGAGCACCAGATCGTAGAGCTTGGCCTCGGCCTCGCTCAGTTCGCGCGGCACCTGCAGCGTGGGAATGATGGCAAAGTGGTCCGACACCTTCTTGTTGTCGAAGATGCGGCGGTTGGGCTTGACCCACTGGTTCTTCGCCACCGTGGCGGCATGCTGCGACAGCCCGCCCACGGCGCGCGAATCGCCCTGCGCCAGCGCCTGCATGGTCTGCTGCACCGTGGCGATGTAGTCCTCGGGCAGATAGCGCGAATCGGTACGCGGATAGGTCAGCGCCTTGTGGCGCTCGTACAGCGTCTGCGCCAGGGCCAGCGTGGTCTTGGCAGAGAAGCCGAAGCGGCCGTTGGCCTCGCGCTGCAGCGAGGTCAGGTCGTAGAGCGCCGGCGACATCTGCGTCGAGGGCTTGGATTCTTCGCTGACCAGGCCCGCCTGGTCGCGGCAGGCCGCCACCACGCTTTGCGCGGCGGCAAGCGACCACAGGCGCGATTCGCGCTTTTCAGGGTCGCGCTCGTCTTTCTTGAAATCCGGATCGATCCAGCGGCCTTCGTACAGGCCGGCGGCAGCCACGAAGGTGCCGTGCACTTCCCAGTAGTCGCGCGAGACGAACTTGCGGATGCGCTCTTCGCGCTCCATCACGATGGCCAGCGTGGGCGTCTGCACGCGGCCCACGGGCGTCTTGAAGAAGCCCCCGTCCTTGCTGTTGAAGGCCGTCATGGCGCGCGTGCCGTTGATGCCCACCAGCCAGTCGGCCTCGGCGCGCGAACGGGCGGCCGCCTCCAGCGGCTTCCTCTGCACGTCGTCGCGCAGATTGTCGAACGCATCGCGGATGGCGGCCTGCGTCATGGACTGCAGCCACAGGCGCTTGATGGGCTTTTTCACGCCCGCATACTGGATGATGTAGCGAAAGATCAGTTCGCCCTCGCGTCCCGCATCGCAGGCGTTGATGACGGCGTCCACGTCCTTGCGCTTGGCCAGTCTGACCAGCAGCTTGAGCCGCTCGGTGGATTTCTTGTCGGCCGGGCCCAGGTCGAATTCGGGCGGGATCACCGGCAGATGGGTGAAGCTCCATTTGCCTTTGACCGGGTCGTTGGGCGCCACCAGGCCGAGCAGGTGCCCGACGCTGGAAGACAGCACGTATTGATCATTCTCGAAATAGTCGCCCTCCCGCGTAAAGCCGCCCAGGGCACGCGAGATGTCCAGGGCCACCGAAGGTTTTTCGGCAATGATCAGGGTTTTTGTTGTCATGAGGGTTCCGGCTGGCGGAAAGCTGCCAATTAGCGCGGATGATAAGTGCGCGGCTTCAGGACGTGCAAGTAGCAGGGGTTCGACCCCATTATGGCAGCATAAGAAAACGTCGGGTCCAGCGGGCCGTCGCCTCGGCCAGGAAAGCCGGCACGTCGGGGGCCGCCAGCGCGCCGAAACCCAGGCTGCGCCAGGCCTCGCCCAGGGCCGCAAGCGGCCTGGCGATGTCCGCCGCCTGCGCATGATTCTGCTTGGACAATTTCAGCCCGGTTGCCGGATCGACCACCAGCGGCACGTGCATCACCCGCGGCAGCGGCAGGTTCAGGAGACGGCCCAGCACGCGCTGGCGCGCCGTCGAACCCAGCAGATCGACACCGCGCACCACGTCGGTCACGCCCTGCTCGGCATCGTCGACCACCACGGCCAATTGATAAGCCCACAGGCCGTCGGCCCGCTTCAAGGCGAAATCGCCTACGGCCCGGGCCACGTCCTGCTCTTGCGGGCCCAGCCAGCGGTCCTCGAAATGCTCGATGCCCGGCGGCACGCGCACCCGCCAGGCCCGGGCCTGGCGTCCGGGCGCCAGCCCGTTGCGACAGGTGCCGGAATAGGGGTGCTCGCCATCCGCCCCGATGGCCCCGGCGGCGCCTTGCGAATCGGCAATCTCGCGCCGCGTGCAGCCGCAGCCATACACCAGGCCGCGCGCGGCCAGATCGTCGAAAGCCCGTTGATATCGATCGCCGCGCCGCGACTGCCGGACGACCTCGCCGTCCCAGTGCAGACCGAGCGTGCGCAGCTGAGTCAGGATGAATTCGTCGGCCCCCGCCACAGTGCGCGGCGTATCGACATCTTCGATGCGCACCAGCCAGCGGCCCGAATGGGCGCGCGCGTCCAGCCAGCTGGCCAGCGCGGCCGCCAGCGAGCCGGCGTGCAAAGGTCCGCTGGGACTGGGGGCGAAACGGCCTAGGTACAACGCACCGCTCAATGCAGGCGGCGTCCGCCTTCGTCGTCGAGCAGCTCGTCCAGGACGAGGTTGTCGATCTCGGCTTCCTGGCTCCACAGGACCATCAGGGCGATGATCTTGGTGCACGACAGGGGAACGGGAGCCTCGGGCGCGGCCAGGGCGCGGTCGATGACGATCTCGCGCAGGGGCGCGGGCAGGATGCCGGCCGCTTCCAGGAAGGTGATGAAGCCGATGGACTCGGTGCCCAGCTGACGGTACTCGGACTCGGCGTAGATGCGCACGCCATTGCTGGGCACCTGGGCCAGCTCGACGCAGCGTTCGGTGGTTTCGGCCAGGCCGTAGAGCCAGCCGAGGGCATCGTCGATGTCGTCGTGCTCGAACCCTGCCGCAGCGAGCCGCTTGGCCAGTACATCGGCCGCGGGGCAAGCCTGGGGGGTGTAATAGTTCTCGAACAGGTAAACCAGGATGTCGTACATAAGAGTGCAGGTGCCTGTTTGGAGCCCATTTGCCCAGTCGGCCCGCTAGTCGGCAAACCAGCAAATGTAATTTTACTCTACGCTGATTCACCCCCAGCGGCAACACGACAAAGCGCGCCCGCCAGAGGGGAAGAGGGACTGACCGTGTAGGAAAAGCGACATATCGCGAACGCCCCCATGGGAGCTAAAGTGC
>CALGFL010000432.1 GCA_937881145.1 uncultured Bordetella sp. | reverse complement strand
GCCAGGCCATGCGGATGAAGAACGGGCCGTAGTGGCCGAAGTCGGCGGGCCACCAATCCTGCGAGTCGGTCATGAGCTTGCGCAGGTCGGCCTTGAGGGCGTCGTAGTCGAGCGTCTTGAACGCTTGGGCGTAGTTGAACTTCTCACCCAGCGGGTCGGTCTTGTTCGAGTGCTGGCCCAGCAGGTCCACGCGCAGTCGCCCAGGCCACCAATCGCTATTCGTCGTGCCGCCACCGGCAGCATGGTCAAAGGGACACTTGGCAGTGTTGTCTGTCATTGTTTACTCCATTCGTGAAGCCGGGCACAGGCCTGCGGCAGAGGAAAGACGCAACCATGATAGGAGCGATGGATGACCAGGAGAAATTGATTTACTTGATGACGGTATATCAGAAAACCTAAATCGCGCGAATGATCCGATGCGTGTGATCCAGGGTGCGACTGCGCAGGCGAAAAGAAACGGGCCGACCCGCGAGGGTCGGCCCGTTTCTTGGGGGCGGCGATGCCGCAAGCGTCAGCTATTGGCCGCGGTCGACGCGCGCCTGGCCAGGCCGCGCGTGATGGTCCACTGCTGCAGGATGGACAGCGAATTGTTCACGCAGTAATAGATGGCCAGACCTGCCGGAGCGAAGAACATCACCGCGCCGAACACCAGGGGCATGAACATCATGACCTTGGCCTGCATGGGATCCGGTGGCTTGGGGTTGAACTTGAGCTGCAGGAACATGGTGCCCATCATCACCGCGGGCAAGATGTAGAGGGGATCGGGCACGGACAGGTCATGGACCCAGAAGATCCACGGCGCGCCGCGCATTTCCACGCTGCTGAGCAGCACCCAGTACAGGGCGAAGAACACCGGGATCTGAATCACCATGGGCAGGCAGCCGCCCAGCGGGTTGATCTTCTCGGTGCGGTACATCTCCATCATGGCCGCGTTGAGCTTGGCGCGATCGTCGCAGTAGCGCTCTTTCAGCGTCTGCATGCGCGGCGCCACGGCCTTCATGCGCGCCATGGACTTGTAGCTGGCGGCGGTCAGCGGGAAGAACACGGCCTTGATCAGCACGGTCAGCGCGACGATGGTCCAGCCCCAGTTGCCGATCAGGGTGTGCAGCCAGGTCATCAGCTTGAAGAGCGGCTTGGCCACGATGGTGACCCAGCCATAGTCAACCACCAGATCCAGGCCAGGCGCGGCGGCAGCCATGGCCTTCTGATCTTGCGGGCCGACCCACAGGTGCGCGTCGACG
The DNA here is from genome assembly GCA_937881145.1 of uncultured Bordetella sp. Lineage (GTDB taxonomy): Bacteria > Pseudomonadota > Gammaproteobacteria > Burkholderiales > Burkholderiaceae_B > Bordetella. The sequence goes on along the minus strand of CALGFL010000432.1, from coordinate 978 downwards.
CTGGCGGTGGAGTTCGGGGCGATCTGGCCCACCGGCTCGACAGTGCGGATCGCGTACAGATTGGGTTGCACTTGCAGCACGTCGATGGTGCGCTGCTGGCCCTGCGGCGGGATCCAGGCGGCGGCGAAGTAATGCTGCACCACGCCGATCCAGCCATTGTCGGCCTTCTTGATGTAGTTGGCCTTGTTCTTTTCGATGTCCGAGAAGTCGATCTTCTGGAACTTGTCCTGCTCGGAATACACGGCCATGCCGGTAAAGGTGTGATAGAAGCGCGTGGCCCCCACCGGATCGTTGCCGTCGCGCTCGAGCTGCAGGTACAGCGAAGGCGTCAGAGGCGCGGTGCCCGTGTTGGTCAGGTCGTTGCGCACGTCGATGTCGTAGCTGCCGCGATGCAGGGTGTAGGTCTTGGTGACCTTCAGCCCGCCGGATTCGGCTTCGAACGTGATGGGCAGCTTGTCGCCGGTGAGATCGAGCTGAGTCGAGACCAGGTGGAACGGCGTCAGGTGCGTGGGGAATCCCGGAGCATTGGCCGGCGCGCCGACTACGCCCGTTTGCGCCACGTAGGTGGACGCGGGCGAGCGGTCGAACAGCACGGTGGGCTGGCCGTCGGTGGGGTACTTGAGCACTTCGGCATGCACCAGCTGCGCGCCGGTCGTGTCGAAGGTCAGGCGCAGCACGTCGGTGGTGACCACGATCCGGGCCGAGGGGGCCGAGCTCTCGGCCGCGCTGGCGGCCGTCGTGGCAGGCACGTTGCCGGGCTGCACGGCGCCGGCCGTGCCGCTGGGAACAGACGTGTTCGGCGTGTTGCCCGGCGTGGCGGACTGCGTGACCGTGGCGGCGGTTTCCTGCCCGAACATCGAGGGCTTGCCGTTATGAATTTCCCAGTTGTTCCAGAGGAACAGCAGAGAAAACGAGAAAATCATCCAGAGGACGGTTCGGCGAATATCCATGGTGTCAGAAAGTGGCTACAGGTAGCAG
>CALGFL010000431.1 GCA_937881145.1 uncultured Bordetella sp. | reverse complement strand
CGTCCGTCGCCGCGCGCGCGGCCCGGCTTGCCCGGCTTGCCGATCGCCATGCCCCCGTTCGTACCGGCCACAAGGGCGAGCGTGCCTGCGAGGACTATGGCGTGGGCGGCGCCAAGGGCCAGGCCCGCGCCGGCTTTCCGCACGTCGTCGACGCAGCGCTGCCTGCGCTGCGCCATGCCCGGGCGGCAGGCATGCGCGAAGACCATGCGCGTGTGGACGCGCTGCTGGCCATCATGACCACGCTCGACGATACCTGCGTGCTCGCGCGCGGCGGCGCCCAGTCCCTGCATGCCGTGCAGACCGGCGCCGCAAGCGTGCGCGCCGCCGGAGGCCTGGCCAAGCCGGCGGGCCGCCGCGCTTTTGGCGCGCTCGAAAAAACCATGCTGGCGCGGCACGTCTCCTGCGGCGGCGCGGCCGATCTGCTGGCCGCGGCCCTGTTCCTCGACCGCCTGCCCGCCCTCGCGGCGCAAGCCGACGACTCCGAATCCGCTCACAAGGAAAACGCATATGGAGAAGCTTGAGTTTCAATTCGACGGCGGCGCGCCGGTCAGCCGGCGCGCTCATGCCGGCGTAGTCGGTTCAGGCGACCTGGAAGTGCTGCTTGCCCCCGGCGCTTTCGGCCGCATCGAGGTGGCCATCACCACCTCCGTGCAAGGCATGGCGTCCACGTGGCAGGCGCAGCTTGGGCGCCTGTTCGGCTCGCGTGCCTGGCCGGCCGCCCGCATCGTCATCAACGATTTCGGCGCCACCCCCGCGGTGGTGGGCCTGCGGCTGGAGCAGGCGTTCGAAACCGCCGCGCAAGCGTGAGGGGAAAAGACATGCCGCGCAATCCCATGGAACGAGACAGCTTCATCGAGCGCGATGCCCGCCGGCGGGCCATCGCCCTGCTCGATCCGGGCAGCTTTCGCGAGCTGCTCGATCCCTTCGAACAATTGACCTCGCCGTGGCTGCCGCGCCAGGGCATCGTCGCGCAGGCGGACGACGGCGCGGTGGTGGCGCGCGGCACGCTCGACGGCCAGCCCGCCGTGGTGCTTGCCATCGAAGGCGCATTCCAGGGCGGCAGCATGGGCGAGGTGTCCGGCGCGAAAATCGCCGGAGCGCTGGAACTGGCGGTGCAAGACAACCGCGCCGGCATTCCGACGCGCGCCGTCATCGTCTTCGAGACGGGCGGCGTGCGGCTTCAGGAAGCCAATCTGGGCCTGGCCGCGATTGCCGAGATCCACGCGGCCATACACGCGCTGCGCGAATACGGGCCCGTCATCGGCATCACGGCGGGCGTGGTCGGCTGCTTCGGCGGCATGAGCATCGCAGCCGGCCTGTGCAGCTATCTGCTGATGACGCGCGAGGCTCGCCTGGGCCTGAACGGCCCGCAAGTCATCGAACAGGAAGCCGGCATCGAAGAGTACGACTCGAGTGACCGCCCGTTCATCTGGAGCCTGAGCGGCGGCGAACAGCGCGCCGCCACCGGACTGGCCGATCGCTGCATCGAAGACGACTCCGTCGCCATCCGCGAACAGGTGCTGGCATGGCTGCGCAGCGAGGTCGCTCCACAGCCGCGCAGCGAACAAGTGAAACACTATCTCGAACGGCTTGCATCTGCCGACGCCACGCGCCAGGCCACGGCCGCGAGTGCGCGCGCACTCTACGCGGCGGGGAATCCAGCATGAGTCAGAACGAACTTTCCGCGCGCGGCACGACCTGGATGCAGGCCTTGGCCGCCGGCATGTACCGCGCCGACTACGGCAGCACGCTGCAGGTGGCCGACGCCGAGCTGGCCGGACGGCCGGCGCGCTATATCGCCGTCGTGCCCGACACCCACAATCGTTTTCCGCGTGCGCGCAGCGGCGAGGTCGGCCTGGTCGAAGGCTGGCAGCTCGCGGGCGCGGTACGCGATGCCGTCGCCGACGATGCCGGGCTCGAAACCAAGCGCGCCATCGTCGCCGTCATCGACGTGGCCAGCCAGGCCTACGGCCGCCGCGAGGAAGCCTACGGCATCCACCTCGCGCTGGCTGCCGCGGCCGATGCCTATGCCACCGCGCGTCTGGCCGGGCATCCGGTAATCGGACTGATCGTCGGGCGCGCGATGTCGGGCGCGCTGCTGGCCCATGGATACCAGGCCAACCGCCTGATCGCGCTCGACGACGATCAAGTCATGGTGCATGCGATGGGCAAGGCCGCGGCGGCGCGCGTGACGCTGCGCTCGGTGGCCGATCTGGAACGGCTCGCCAAGGACATTGCGCCCATGGCCTACGACATCGCCAGCTTCGCTTCGCTCGGGCTGCTTTGGCGGCTGTTGAAGGTGCGCTCGGCCGATGCGCCCGATGCGGGCGACGTCGGGATCGTGCAGGCCGCGCTCGCGGCCGCGTTGGCCGATATCGTCGCGGATCCGTCGCGTGGCCTGGAAAGCAGGCTGGGCGCGCCGCTGCGCAAGGCTTCGTCGCAAGTGCGCGAACGTCTGCGCGCGCAATGGAACGCGCCGGCGCAGTAGCCGTGCGCGCACCCGGCCCGGCGCATCATGCGGCAAAGGACGTCGATGCGATGACACCTGGACCGCTGCGCGCGCACGATTTGCTGAACGCATCCGGCGTGCCCCGGACGCCGGACGGGGCGCCCCTGCCCGATTGGGCTCTGGCCGCATGCCGGCTTGGGGCGCCCATGGTGGTGCGCCGGGCGCCGCGCGGCGCCGACAGTGCCATTGCGGCGGGCCTGCGCGGCAAGGCACGCCACGAACGTCTGCCCGTCTTCATCGCAAGCGACGCGATCACGCGCGTGACAACGCCAGAAATGCTGGCCGCCAAGGCGAGCGCCCTGCCGCATGACGCGCCGCTCGCCGCGCTGCGCACGCTGCGCGCGCTTGCGCCGGAGCTGGACGCGCTCGGCTGGGCCTGGGGCCCGACCGGTGGCGTCGGATTCACGCTCGCTAGCGGCCTGCCCGTGCTGCGCGGCGACAGCGACCTGGACCTCGTCGTGCGCATGGCGCACACGCCGTCCGCCATGCAGCGCGAACGCCTTGCGCGCCTGCTGGACGAAGCCGAATGCCGCGTCGATATGCAGATCGATACCGGCCTGGGCGGCTTCGCGCTGCGCGACTGGCTGGCTTCGCCTCGCCGGACCCTGCTCAAGACCGACTTCGGCCCGAGACTGGTCGCGGATCCCTGGAACGAGCCGGCTTGAG
>CALGFL010000430.1 GCA_937881145.1 uncultured Bordetella sp. | reverse complement strand
GCGTTTGCGTGCCCGGCCCGGCGGTAAACAAGGTTAGTGCGAACATGCCGATCGATCGCACGAGCACGAGCAGCCCCGCCGCCAGCATGCCCGGCACGAGCAGGGGCAGCAGCACATGAAGGAAATAGCGGAACGTGTTCGCGCCGAAGATGCGCGCCGCGGATTCGAGATTCGGATCGATCTGCTCGATGAACGGCGTCATCACCAGAATGACGAACGGCAGCGCCGGCACGAGATTGGCGAGGATCACGCCGGGCAAGGTGCCGGCAAGGCCGGTCTGGTACATCGCAGTGGCCATGGGGATGCCGTACGTGACGGGCGGCACCATGAGCGGCAACAGGAATACCAGCATGGCCGTGCGCTTGCCGGGAAATTGCGCGCGGGCAAGCGCATACGCGGCGGGCACTCCCAGCAAGAGCGACAGCACCACCACCGAGCCCACCACTTCGAACGTCACCCACAGAACGCTGGAAAGTTGAAAATCGCGCCAGGCCTGCGCGTACCAGTGCAAAGTGAAGCCCTGCGGCAGGGGCGTGCCGAACCAGCGCGTGGCAATGGAGTTCACCCCGACAGTCGCGATCAGGAGCAGCACATTGAGCAGGAGAAACGCCATGCCGCCCCAGACGAACACTTTCCAGAGCACATCGAGCAGGCGTGCGGACGCAATACGTTGATGCACGGTCATCAGCCCTTGCCTCCGCTTACCGGACCCGAATAAAAGTAGCGCTTGGCGTTGAGCATGGCGGCGACCACGATCAATTGGACGAAGCCCATGATGATGGCGATGGTCGAAGCCAGCGAATAGTCGTAGCTCTCGAATGCGGCCTCGGAGGCCGCGATGGAGATCACGCGCGTGGGGCCCGCCGGCGCACCGAGCAATATCGCCGAAGGAAACACCGAATACGCCTGCACGAACGAAAGGCACGCGGTCATCGCCAGGCCCGGCGCGAGCAGGGGCAGATATATCTGCCGGAACTGCTGCCACGGCCCGGCGCCGAGCGTGGCCGCCGCGCGCGCGAGCGTCGGGTCGATGCCGGTGATGTACGAGAGCATGAGCAGGAACGCGAACGGAAAGCCCGAGATGATCAGCGAGATCAATACTCCCCAGTAGTTGTGCGTGAGGCGGATCTCCACACCCCTGTACAGGTGCAGGGCATGCAGCGCTTGCGGAAACCAGCCGTTCGGCCCGAAGTAGCTCAGCATGCCGTCGGCGACCAGCACCGTGCCGAGCGTGATGGGAATCACCAGCAGCGTCGTCACGAATTTCTGGTAGGGCGACTTGCGCCGCAGCGCGAAAGCCACCGGCAGGGCCAGCCCGACGTTGATGACCGTCGCGGGCACCGCCAGTTTCAAGGTGATGAACACCGTGGGCCACAGCGACAGGTCGCGCACGAACAGCAGATAGTTGGCGAACATGCCGCCGCCGTTCATCGGCTTGAACGACAGGACCAGACCGTAGGCGAAGGGGTAGAGGAACAGCACGACGATGAACGCGAGCGCCGGCGCCACCAGCCAGCCGCGCGAATCGCGCGGCGCCTTGGCAAGACTTGCGGCGAGCGTGCTCATGACGCAAGCTCCGCATAGGCCAGCACCTTGGCCGGCGCGACGCGCAGCGTGGTCCGCTCGCCCGCCTGGAATTCGCCGGCCACCCGTGCCCACAGTTTGCCGAACGGCGCGTTGGCAAGCAGCAGCGAATCGCGGCCGCCGTATTCGACCAGTTCGACTTCGACGTCGAAGGCGTTCGCATCGCCCGCATTGGCGCGCTCGAAGTCTTCGGGACGCATTGCCACCGAAATTTCCTTGCCGCCGTTGCCCGCCGCGAGGTCGCCCATCGGCACACCCGTCAGCGTAATGCCCGACGAGGCCATCGCAATGTGGTCGCCGCGCTCGCCCGTGATCGAGAACGGCAGCACGTTGCGAAAGCCCATGAAGCGCGCGACATGCAGGTTCGATGGGCGGCTGTAGACTTCTTTCGGGGTCGCCACCTGCTGCACGACACCCTCTTTCATGACGACGATGCGGTCGGCCATCGAGAGCGCTTCGTCCTGATCGTGCGTCACGTAGATCGTGGCGCGTTCGAGCTGGCCGTGGATGCGGCGAATTTCCGCGCGCATTTCGATGCGCAGCTTGGTATCGAGGTTCGAGAGCGGCTCGTCCATCAGCACGATCGGCGGTTCGATGACGATGGCGCGGGCAATCGCCACGCGCTGCTGCTGGCCGCCCGAAAGCTGGCCCGGCAGCTTACTTTCATGACCCACGAGCTGAACCAGCTGCAGGGCCTCGCGTACGCGGCGCTTGGTCTCGTCGCGCGGCACGCCCCGCATCTTCAGGCCGAAGCCGACGTTTTCCAGGACCGTCATGTGGGGAAACAGCGCGTAATTCTGGAACACCATGCCAAAACCGCGCTTCTCGGACGGCAGCACGTCGATACGCTCGTCGTCGAGCCAGATGCTGCCGCTGGTGAGCGGCTGCAGGCCTGCAATGCAATTTAGCGCCGTGGACTTCCCGCAGCCAGAAGGCCCGAGCAGCGCGATGAATTCGCCGCGACGTATGTCGAGATCGAGATCGCGCAGCGCCGCAAGCTGCACCCCCTGTGCGTTCGTGAAGCTGCGGCTCATGCAATCCAGGCGCAGGTGATCGAAAGAATGCTTCATAAAACGTTCCTGACCGACAAGATCAAACAAACGGGCATGGGCAGCCGATGGCCAGCCCAGCCCGAAGCACTATCAACCGGCCGCGGTGCTATTGCGATTTCTGCGCGCCGATTTCGCGGTCCCATTTTGCAAACGCCGCCACCATCGCCTTGGCCGACAGCGGTTGCACATGCGGGAATTCGGCGAGCCATTTCGCATACTCGGGGCGGCCGTACTTCGCGATCACGTCCTGGCTTTGCTTGGGCGCCATCTCAAGCGTGATGCCCTTCACTGCGGGACCCGGATAGAAGTAGCCATCGTCATAGGTCATGGCCTGCTGCGCCGGCTCGAGCATGAAGTTCATGAGCTTGAGCAGCACCGCGAGCTTCTCTTTCGACACGCCCTTGGGTACGACCATGTAGTGCGCATCGTTCACCCAGGTCATGTTTTTGAACGCCTGAACCTTGAAGTCGGCCGGCACGATGCCGAGCGCGCGCGGATTGATATCCCAGCCCGTCACGGTCACGGTCATGTCGCGCGAGCCCTCGCCCAGCTCTTTCATCACCTGCGAGGTGCCGCCCGGGTAATACGGTATGCAGGAGCTCAGCTCTTTCAGATAGGCCCAGGTTTTGTCCCAGCCGTTGATCGGATCTTTCGGATCCTTGTCGCCGAGCAGATACGGCAGCCCCATGAGGAACGTGCGGCCGGGACCGGAGTTGGCCGGGCGCGCGTAAATCAGCTTGTTGGGATTCGCCTTGCACCAGGCCAGCAGCTCCTGCGGCGTCTGCGGCGGATTGGCAACCTTCGCCGGGTTGTATTCGACCAGCGGGCCGGCGGGCATGTACGTCACTTCGAGGCCGTAGCCTTCGGCCAGATCCTGCATCTTGCGCGGGCCCGGCGCGTACTTGTCGAGGACGCCCGGCAGCTCCGCCGATTCATCCGGCAGCAGCTTGGTCCACAAATTCTGCTCGAGGCCGGCGGCCAGCGCGTCGGTGCCGATCAGCGCCAGATCGATATCGACGCGGTGGGCGGCCTGCATCGCCTTGATCTTGCCGGGCAGCTGCGGCGCGGGCGAATTGGTATAGGTGATATTGGAAACCAGATTCGGGTACTTTGCCTTGAACGCTTCGAAGGCCTTGCGCGTCAGCTGCAGATTGCCGGCGGCGTCGACTATGTTCAGGGTTACCGGATCGGCATTGGCCGCATTCACGCCGAGCATCGCCGCCCCGGCGACAGAAGCGGCCAGTAGTCTGGCCTTCAAACGTCCATTGAACATCGCGTGTCTCCTCGCGTTTATGGAATTGATCCGGGCAATCCGCTGCTTCTTTCGCTGCCCGATTTTTGCAAAATGATGCCAAGCCACACTCAATGTTGTCAAGCAACATCAAACCTGGGAAGCCCCTTCCCAGGCGGCCCGCTTTTGCTCGAACCCGAGCAGCGCCTTGACCGCGGGGTCGATCTCTGGCAGCGCCT
>CALGFL010000429.1 GCA_937881145.1 uncultured Bordetella sp. | reverse complement strand
CCTTGCCGCCCCTACACGCGATGCTCATGCGCAAAACGGAGAACGGGCAGCCGCCGCGGCCTTTTGCCGTGCTCTTCATCGATCTGAACCGCTTCAAGCCGCTCAACGATCGCTGGGGCCACGACAACGGCGACCGCGCCCTGATCGAAGTCACGCAGCGCATCAAGGCCGAACTCCCCAAGCACGGCATGCTGGCACGCCTGGGCGGCGACGAGTTCGTCGCGATAGTGCCGGGGATAGACGATGACGCAAAGGCCGTCTGGGAGCGCCGCCGCTTGGAATCCGTTCTCGAACCGGGGCTCGCCACGCTCGAAGGCGTTCCCGAGGGCGAGGTGGTGACTGTTGGTGCCTCGATCGGCTACGGCCTGTATCCGCGCGATGGAGACGATCCACAGGCCTTGCTCAGGCACGCGGACCAGGAGATGTACCGGCGCAAGAACGCCGCCTCGCGTTTTTGACGATTTAGCGGCGCTGGAACAACGCCGCCAGTGCGACCAGCAAGATGAGCGTGAAGAGCGCCATGCTCCACACGACGTATTCCACGCCCAGCACCTTTACCATGGCGTCTTTGCACATGGCATAGATGCCGAACAGCTTGGGAACCGAAGCATCCAGGCCCAGGCCGCTGATGAAGCGATCGGCGAAAGTCTGCGCGCAGGTTTCCAGATGCGCAGCCACGCTGTACTGATACCAGGCGGCGATCAGACCGCAGATCGACAGTACCGCAGCCGACAGGGCGGTCAGCCGAGCCAACGGGCGGCCGCCGATCAGACCGACCAGAGCCAGCACGCCGATCACCAGATAGATCAGGCGCTGCAGCACGCACCAGGCGCAGGGCTGCATGAAGAAGACGTACTGCGAGACCAGTGCCGCGGCCAGGGCGCCGAAGGAAAACAGGGCAATCAGGACCAGCGGCAGGCGGTTGTTGGAGCGTGTCATGGTGTTGATGGGGGCGTGTTTTTGAAAGAAGGTGGCTTGGCGGGCTTACGAAGCCGACGCGGCAAGGTGCTGGGCATCCCGAATCAGGCTCAGGAACAGGTCATGGGCGCCGTCCCAGCAGATCTGCACGCCCAGGCATAGCAGCACGAAGGCCGACATGCGCATGAAGATGGCCGTGCCGTTGGAGCCCAGTTTGCTGAGCAAGGGTTCGCCAAAGCGCAGACAAAGGAACAGGATCCAGCCCACCGCCAGCAGCCCGGGCAGGGCTCCGGCATACTGAGTCGCGCTCAGGAGCGTGGACGGATGCTGGCCGCGCAACGAGGCGCCCACGGTAATGGCGGCGGAAATGCAGCCCGGGCCCACGCAGATAGGGAAAGCCAGCGGGTAGAAGGCGCGGGCCCGCGCGATTTCGGGCGTGAAGACCTGAGCCATCTGGGCCTTGCCGTCGCTGTCGGCGTCGGGCGAGTTCACCAGCCGCCAGCCGCTGTAGATCACCAGCAGGCCGCCGCCGACCCGCACCGCCGCCAGCGATATGCCGAAGAAACCAAGCACGACGTTGCCAGCGATGAGCGATCCGATCATCAGCAGCGTGGCATTGACGGTCACTCGGCGCGCCAGATCGATACGCGTGGCATGCGAGGCGCCGCCGGTCAGCGTCAGGAAAATGGGAGCGACCGCGGGTGGGTTCAGAATGGGCAGCAGCGTGGCGAAGGCCAGGAAGAAACTGCGTCCGAAAGCTGAGGCGTAGTCGTAGAAGGCCATGCGCATGGGGGGTTGAAAAGGGTGCAGGGGATTGTACTCACACGTGCCGGCCTGCAATCGCCGGCCGCGTCATGTTTCTTCGCCGGCCAGCGCCTGCAGCACGTCGCGCTCGAACTGCATCTGGACGCGCGGTCGTTCCAGAGCGGAGCCCGAGATGATGAAGACGTCTTCCACGCGATCGCCCAGCGTCATGACCTTGGCCATGATGAGGCTGACCTCGTTCGCGGAAAAAACCCGGGCCAGCGCGTGCAGCAGGCCGGGCCGGTCGGTGGCCGTTACGGTCAGGCGCCAGGACTGGCTGCGCTCGTCGGGCTGCAGCTCGGCCTGGGGCACGATGGGGAAGGTTCGCGACCTGCGCGATTGCCGCGCGCGTGCGCCGCCGGGCCGCATGCGCGCCGAATCGGGCGCGGCCAATCTTTCGGCCAGTTCGTGCTCTACCAGGGAGGCGAGCGAGCGCAGGTCGCTGCCGTTTTCCGGCGGCAGGACGATGTAGCTGTCCAGTGCCCAGCCGTGCCGGGTAGTGTGCACTCGCGCGTCCTGGATGCTGAGCGACTTGCTGTCGAAATAGCCGCACGTATTGACAAAGAGCTGCGGCACGTCGCGGGTATAGACCATGACCTGCAGGCCTTCCCCGTGTTCGGTGGGCCGCACGCGCACCACGGGCTTGTCGGGGGCGCTTTGGTAGTAGAGATGGCGCGTGTGCCAGGCGATTTCCGAAGGCTCGTGGCGCAGGAAATAGGCTATATCGAGCTGCTTCCAGAACGGATCGCGCTCGGCGTCGGTCAGGCCCGCCAGGCGGGTCAGGCGCGCGGCTTCCTCGCGGCGCTGGGACAGCACGGTGCTGGTGTCCGCGCGCTGGCCGCCCAGCCGTTCCAGGGCCAGGCGGTACAGGTCTTCGAGCAGCTTGCCTTTCCAGGCGTTCCATACCTTGGGGCTGGTGCCGCGGATGTCGGCCACAGTCAGAAGATAGAGCGCGGTCAGATGCCGCTCGTCGCGCACCTGGCGGGTGAATTCCTCGATGACCGTCGGATCGGAGAGATCGCGCTTTTGCGCCACGGCCGACATCAGCAGGTGACTGCGCACCAGAAATTCGACCAGTTCGGCGTCTTCGGCCGGCAGATCGTGCTGTTTGGCGAAGCGGCGTACTTCGACGGCGCCCAACTGCGAGTGATCGCCGCCGCGGCCCTTGGCGATGTCGTGAAAAAGCGCGGCCACGTAGAGCAGCCAATGCCGTTCCAGCCCTGCGATCAACTGGCTGGCCAGCGGATATTCCTGCGCGTGCTCGGGCATGGTGAAGCGGCGCACGTTGCGCAGCACCTGCAGCGTGTGCTGGTCGACCGTGTAGACGTGGAACAGGTCGTGCTGCATCTGGCCCACGATGCGCTTGAACACGGGCAGATAGCGCGGCAATACCCCGAGCATGGTCATGCGGCGCAGTTCGTGCACAATGCCTTGAGGCTGCTGCAGGATCTCGAGGAACAGGCGGTGGTTGGCCGGATCCTTGCGAAAGTCCGCGTCGATGCGGCCGCGCGCGTGCCAGATGGCCCGCATGGTGCGCGCCGACATGCCGGTCAGCGTGACGTGCTGCTGCATGACCAGGAAGGCGCGCAGCATCAGGCTGGGATTGCGCTCGAAGGCATCGTCATGGACGATGTCCAGGCGCTCGTGCAACTGGCGGAAATCGGCGTCGATGACGGTGGCTTCGTCGGCCGGGCGCGGAAAGAGGCGCTCTTCGATGTTCTGCACCAGGATCACGTTCAACTGCGTCACCTGGCCCGCGGCGCGGTAGTAGCGCTGCATGAGCAGTTCGCTGGCGCGGCGGGTGGCCGTATCCTCGATGCCGTATGCCTGCGCCAGGCCCGGTTGCAGGTCGAACAGCAGCCGGTCTTCTCGCCGGTTGGCGAGCAGATG
>CALGFL010000428.1 GCA_937881145.1 uncultured Bordetella sp. | reverse complement strand
TCCTTGCCGGGCAGCACTTGCACGATGGCGCCGAAATCCAGCAGGCGCAGCACGGCGCCTTCGTAGACCTGGCCGACTTCGACTTCGGCGGTCAGCTCGGCGATGCGGCGCTGGGCTTCCTTGGCCTTGGAGTCGTCGGCGCTGGCGATGACGATGGTGCCGTCATCCGAGATGTCGATCTGCGTGCCGGTTTCTTCGGTCAGCGCGCGGATGGTGGCGCCGCCCTTGCCGATCACGTCGCGGATCTTCTCGGGGTTGATCTTCATGGTGAGCATGCGCGGAGCGAACTTGGACAGTTCGGCATGCGAACCCGAGATGGCTTCGCGCATCTTGTCCAGGATATGCAGTCGGCCTTCGCGGGCCTGGGCCAGCGCCACCTGCATGATTTCCTTGGTGATGCCCTGGATCTTGATGTCCATCTGCAAGGCGGTGATGCCGTTGCCGGTGCCGGCCACCTTGAAATCCATGTCGCCCAGGTGATCTTCATCGCCCAGGATGTCGGTCAGCACGGCGAACTTGCCGTCGTCCAGGATCAGGCCCATGGCCACGCCGGCCACGTGATCCTTGACCGGCACGCCGGCGTCCATCATGGCGAGCGAACCGCCGCACACCGAGGCCATCGACGAGGAGCCGTTGGATTCGGTGATTTCCGACACCAGGCGAATGGTGTATTGGAAGTCCTGGTGATCGGGCAGCAGCGACACCAGCGAGCGCTTGGCCAGGCGGCCGTGGCCGATTTCGCGGCGCTTGGGCACGCCGATGCGGCCGGTTTCGCCCGTGGCGAAGGGCGGCATGTTGTAGTGGAGCATGAAGCGGTCGCGGTACTCGCCCATGAGCGCGTCGATGATCTGCTCGTCCTGCTTGGTACCCAGCGTGGCGACCACCAGGGCCTGGGTTTCGCCGCGGGTGAAGAGAGCGCTGCCGTGCGCGCGGGGCAGTACGCCCAGGCGGATGCTGATCGGGCGCACCGTGCGGGTGTCGCGGCCGTCGATGCGAGGCTCGCCGTTCAGGATCTGGCTGCGCACGATGCGCGCTTCCATGTCGAACAGGATGTTGTCGACGGTGACGCCGTCGGGTGCGCTCTGGCCGGCGGCCGCGGCCTGGCTTGCCAGCTGGGCTTGCACGTCGGCATAGACTTCGCGCAGCTTGGTGGTGCGAGCCTGTTTTTCGCGGATCTGGTAGGCGGCGTTGAGGCCTTCCTGGGCGGCGGCGGCAACGGCCGAGATCAGGGCTTGGTCTTTGGGCGCGGGCTTCCAGTCCCAGTCGGGCTTGCCGGCTTCGCGCACCAGGTCGTGAATGGCATTGATGACGGTCTGCATCTGCTCATGGCCGTACACCACGGCGCCGAGCATGACGTCTTCGGGCAGCTGCTTGGCCTCGGATTCGACCATCAGCACGGCGGTTTCGGTGCCGGCCACGACCAGGTCGAGCATGGAGGTCTTGAGTTCCGATGCCGTGGGGTTGACGACGTACTGGCCGTCGATGTAGCCGACGCGCGCGGCGCCGATGGGGACGTTGAAGGGGATGCCAGAGATGGCCAGGGCGGCCGAGGCGCCGATCATGGCGGCGATGTCGGGGTCGATTTCAGGGTTGACCGACATCGTGTGGATCACCACCTGGACGTCGTTGTAGAAACCCTCGGGAAACAGAGGACGCAGCGGGCGGTCGATCAGGCGGCAGGTGAGGGTTTCCTTCTCGGAGGGCTTGCCCTCGCGCTTGAAGAAACCACCGGGGATGCGGCCGGCGGCGTAGGTCTTTTCGATGTAATCGACGGTCAGGGGGAAGAAGTCCTGGCCGGCCTTGGGCTTCTTGGCGGCAACCACCGTGGCCAGCACGACGGTGTCTTCGATCGAGACCATCACCGCGCCGGAGGCCTGGCGAGCAATCTCGCCCGTTTCCAGCGTGACGGTGTGTTGGCCGTACTGGAACGTCTTGGTCACTTTATTGAACATGACTGTTTATTCCTAAAAAATAAAAAACCGTGGCCGCCGCGACGACAGCGTCGCACCGACCACGGTTGTGTTCATGGGGATACTACCCCGTCGATCACTTGCGCAGACCGAGTTTTTCGATCAGGGCACGGTACGAATCGGGATTGCGGCCCTTCAGGTAGTCCAGCAGCTTGCGGCGGCGGCTCACCATGCGCAGCAGACCGCGGCGCGAATGGTGGTCCTTCATGTGTTCTTTGAAGTGACCGGTCAGTTCGTTGATGCGGGCGGTGAGCAGAGCCACCTGAACTTCGGGGGAGCCGGTATCGCCTTGAGCGCGTTGAAATTGCGCGACGATGTCGGATTTATTGATGTCGGCTACGGACATTTGAGACCTCTATGGACTGGCGTCCGGGCTGAGGGCGCCTGGACGTGGGGTTAGATAATGCAATGCATACAAACTCGCATGCAAGCTTGCCATTATAGCGGATAGTCTAGAATCCCCCTAATAGGCGGGACCGGCCTGGCCCCCTGCCCCGGGCCGCCCATGCTGGGGGAACTCTCGTGAACATACGTCACCTATTTCTGCGAGGCAGCGCGGTCGCTGCCTTGGCTCTGTCCCTGTCCGCCTGCAAGAACATGGCCCAGGCCAACATGGACCAGCTCATCCATCCCGGCGCGTCCTATGCCCGGATCGAGGCCCGCTACGGCAAGCCAGATCTGGTCTGCCCGCTTGCGGGCGGCGGGCAGCGCGCGATCTGGACGTCTCAGCCCAAGGGACACTACGCCTGGGCAGCCAATGTCGGCGCGGACGGCCGCATCGACCGCATGCAGGCGCTGCTCACCGACCGTCACTTCGGCAAGCTGGTCATGGGCTGGACGCCCGAGCAGGTGCGTTGCGAGTTCGGTCCGCCCGCCTATATCGACAGCGTTGGACTGCCCGGCTACACGACCGTCGTCTGGTCGTACCGCTACCTGCAGGACGGCGTCTGGAATTCGCTGATGTATGTGTACATGGGCCCCCACGGCGACCATGTCACAGGCCATAACCCCGGGCCCGATCCCGCATACGAGAAGGACTGAACCGCAGGCGCGTCCGCTGTCAGCCGTGGCGTTCCTGCTGCAGGCGGCGCGCCCGGCTCCAGCGCCAGGCCCAGACGAACCAGCCCGACACGCCGTAGATCACGAAGAGCGTGAACAGCACCACCGGGGGGTCGCTGGACACGAAGACGAACACCACGACCACCAGCAAAATGCCCCAGAAGGGCACGCTGCGGCCCAGGGCGAATTTCTTGCCGCTGTAGAACGGGGCGTCGCTCACCATGGCGACGCCGGCA
>CALGFL010000427.1 GCA_937881145.1 uncultured Bordetella sp. | reverse complement strand
AAGAAAGCACTTATCGATGCCGCAGCGAGAGAACAGCCAGACGCAGCCAGACACCGAGAAAAGACTGAAAGATCTTTTCTCGCGCGGCCTTGCGGGCGACGACAGGGCCTACCATACCTTTCTGTCGGAGCTCGGCAAGCGCCTGCGCGCTTACTTGAGAAACCGCTTGCGCGGTTTGCCGGACGAAGTGGAAGACCTCGTGCAGGAAGTCCTCATCGCGGTCCACAACCAGCGCCATACCTACGACCCGGCGCTGCCCTTGACCGCCTGGGTGCACGCCATCGCAAAGTTCAAGCTCGTCGATCTGCTGCGCCGGCGCTCCCGCCGGGAGCTGCTGACCGATCCGCTGGACGACGCGCCGGAGGTCTTTTGCGACTCGGACGCCCAAGCCATGCAGGCGCGGCGCGACGTGGCCAAACTGCTGGATCTGCTGCCCGACCGCCAGCGCCTGCCCATCGTGTACGTCAAGCTGGAGGGCCGCTCCGTGGCGGAGACGGCCGGCATGACGGGCATGTCGGAATCGGCGATCAAGATAGGAGTGCATCGGGGACTGAAGGCCCTGGCTGCAAGAATCAGGAATCAATCATGAAGACCGACGACCTTATCGCCATGCTTGCCCGCGATGCCGGCGCGGTGCAGCCCGACCGCGGCGGCAGGCGTTTCGCCCTGGCCCTGGCGGTAGCCATGCCCTGTTCGGCGCTGCTGATGCTGGCCACGCTCGGCCTGAATCCCGCCCTGGGCCGATACGTCGAATTGCCGAATTTCTGGATGAAAGTCCTGTTCGTCGCCGCCCTCGCCGCCATCGGCGTGGTCTTGGCGCGGCGCCTGTCGCGCCCCGGTGTGAAACTGGGCCGCGCGCCCGTGACCCTGGCCGTTCCCATCCTGGTTGTATGGGCCATCGCGTTGGCGACGCTCGTGCCGGACAACGCCGCGCAACGCACTGAAGACTTCTTCCGCCGCCCCTGGGCCGTATGCCCCCTTCTCATTGCTATGCTGTCGGTGCCCATATTAGCTGGAACGACCTGGGCCATGCGCGGTTTGGCGCCCACCCGGCTGCGGCTGGCCGGCGCGGCCGCGGGCCTGGTTTCCGGCGGCGCGGGCGCGCTGGTCTACTGCCTGCACTGTCCTGAACTGACGGCGCCATTCATCGGGTTCTGGTATTTGCTCGGCGTGCTCATCCCCACGGGGATCGGCGCCCTGCTGGGCAGGCGCTTGTTGCAGTGGTAGGCAACGCCGGAATTAATTTGCGCGGTTGGTAACCATTCTGCCCCGGTGGGCGAATTACTAAAGGCGCACACTGATCGAATCCCACCCTAAGGGGAATGCCATGCTCATACGCCGACCTTCCGATGTTCTTCCTTCCGAGATCACGCCCGAGGCGGTGTGGCAGTCGCGGCGCCGGTGGCTCAAGCAGGCAGCCCTGAGCAGCGCCGCGCTGGGGCTGGCGCGCGTGCCCGACGCGCTGGCCGCCGAAGCGCCAGACCTGGCGCCGCTGCCCGGCACGCCCAACCCGAAGTACGTGGTAATGGACCAGCAGACCTCGTACAAAGACATCACGCACTACAACAACTACTACGAGTTCGGCCTGGACAAGGCCGACCCGGCCGAATACGCGGGCAAGCTCATCACCCGGCCCTGGACGGTGAGCGTCGAAGGCGAAGTCGCCAAGCCGCGCACGTTCGGCATCGAAGAGCTGCTCAAACTCGCTCCCATGGAAGACCGCGTCTATCGGCTGCGCTGCGTCGAGGCCTGGTCCATGGTGATTCCCTGGGTGGGCTATTCGCTGTCCGCGCTGCTCAAGCAGGTCCAACCCACCGGCAACGCCAAGTACGTGGAATTCGTCAGCGTGGTGCAAAAGGAGACCATGCCGGGCGTGAGTTCGTCCGTGCTCGATTGGCCTTATATCGAGGGGCTGCGCATGGACGAAGCCATGCATCCGCTCTCCATGCTGGTGTTCGGCCTGTACGGCAAGGTGCTGCCCAACCAGGACGGCGCGCCGCTGCGCGTGGCCGTGCCGTGGAAGTACGGCTTCAAGTCGGGCAAGTCGCTGGTGAAGATACGCCTGGTCGAAAAGCAGCCCGCGACGGCCTGGGTCAAGGCCGCATCGAACGAATACGGCTTCTGGGCCAACGTGAATCCCGAGGTGCCGCATCCGCGCTGGAGC
>CALGFL010000426.1 GCA_937881145.1 uncultured Bordetella sp. | reverse complement strand
CCGCACACCCGCGCAGATATTCTCCCATCTGCTAAGAAGCGGGCCAACGCATCATGAAGCAGCCCGAAATCACCATGCGCATTTCGCTGGGCCGCGGCCATGCCGGCGAAACCGTGTACACCTGCGACTTCTCGCACGAGTACGTGAGCATCAACGCCGACTACCGTTCGTAATGATGACCCCCTCCACTCGCACTTCGTGTTCGCTCCCCCCAAGGGGGTGCTTGCCGCTCGTCCTGGGGCGGCCTGGCGGCTCGCTCGGGTAGCACCATGGATTCCTACGACCTGTCTCATTTGCTGGAACGCGCCGCGCGCGTCCTGGCCCAGCTCGAAGCCTGGCTGCCCGCCGCGCCGCCCGAGATCGACTGGAGCGCGCACGCCTTTCGCTGGCGCAAGCGCGGCGCGCGCGGTTGGCTCGACGCCGTGCGCCACGTGGCGCGCATCGAACTGGCCGACCTGCAGCACGTCGAACGCCAGAAAGACATCATCGACCGCAACACGCGCCAGTTCCTGCAGGGCAAGCCGGCCAACAACGTGCTCATGACCGGCGCGCGCGGCACCGGCAAGAGCTCGCTGGTCAAGGCCATGCTGGCCGCCTACGGCGACCGGGGCCTGCGCCTGATCGAGGTCGACAAATCCGATCTGGGCGACCTGTCCGACATCGTCGAAATGGTCGCCGGCCGCACCGAGCGCTACATCGTCTTCTGCGACGACCTCTCTTTCGAAGAAGGCGAGGCCGGCTACAAGGCGCTTAAATCGGTGCTCGACGGCTCGGTGTCTTCATCGGGCGAGAACGTGCTGATCTACGCCACGTCCAACCGGCGCCACCTGATGCCGGAATACATGAGCGAGAACCTGCAGGCCACGCATACCGCCGACGGCGAGATCCATCCCGGCGAAACGGTCGAGGAAAAAATCTCGCTGTCCGAGCGCTTCGGCCTGTGGCTGTCCTTTCACCCCTTCCGGCAGGACGACTACCTCGATATCGTCCATCACTGGCTGCGCGACCTGGGCTGCCCCGCCGGACAGATCGAAGCCGCGCGCACCGAAGCGCTGCAATGGGCGCTGGAGCGCGGCTCGCGCTCGGGCCGCGTGGCCCATCAGTTCGCGCGCGACTGGGCGGCGCGCCACGCCTGACCGCCCCGCTCATGACTGAACGCAAGATCATCGACGTCGCCGCCGGCCTCATTTTGCGCGGCGACGGCTTGCTGCTGCTGGGCCAGCGCCCCGGCGACAAGCCCTGGCCAGGCTGGTGGGAGCTGCCCGGCGGCAAGCTCGAACCCGGCGAAACCGTGCTGCAGGCCCTGGCGCGCGAGCTGCATGAAGAAATCGGCATCCGCGTCACCCAGGCCTGGCCCTGGGTCACCTACGTGCACCGCTACCCCCACAGCACCGTGCGCCTGGCCTTCTGCCAGGTCACAGCCTGGGAGGGCGAGCCGACCGGCCTGGAAAACCAACAGTTGCGCTGGGTCGACCCCGCCCAGGCGCTGGCCGACGCGCTGCGCCAGGGCGACGATCTGGATCCCACCAAACCCGACGGCAGGGTCCTGCCCGCCACCGTCCCGCCGCTGCGCTGGCTGCAGCTGCCCACGACCTACGGCATCTCGGCCATCGGCTCGCCTTCGCGTCTGCCCGACTTCCTGCAGCGGCTCGACGCGGCCCTGGCCGGCGGCCTGAAGCTGGTGCAACTGCGCGAACCCGACTGGCCGCAAGGCGTTCACGCCGAATCGCTGCGCGCCGCCTTCCTGCAGGTGCTCGAGCGCTGCCACGCCGCCGGCGCGCGACTGCTGGTCAATAGCATGCACCCTGCGCCTTGGTGGCATCAGGCCGATGGCGTGCACTTGCGCGCCGCGCAAGCGGCCGTCCTGCAAAGCCGCCCCAGCCTGCCTTCGGACGCGCTGGTGGGTGTCTCGGCTCACACGCAGGGCGACATCACGCATGCGCGCAACCTCGGCGCCGACTTCGCGGTGCTGGGCGCCGTGCTGGCCACGCCATCGCACCCCGACGAGCCCGGCCTGGGCTGGGCCGGCTTTGCCGAAGGCTTGCGCGATGCCGGGTTGCCGGTGTTCGCGCTGGGCGGCCAGTCCGAGGCGACGCGCGACATCGCCCGCTCGCACGGTGCGCACGGCATTGCCGGCATCCGCGCGATAATCTGAGATCCGGCGGCCGCCTGCCGCGCGAATAGACTCCCGTCCATGAACACCGAACCCACCCTCACCCTGGGCGATCCGCGGCTGGATCGGGATCACGCCCAATTGCAACGCCTGGCGCAGCACCTGTCGCAGACCCGCAACCGGCAGGAGGTCCTCGCCGCGCTGGACGCCCTGACGCAGCACTGCGCCGCCCACTTCGCCACCGAAGACCAAGACCTGCGCCTCATGCAGGGCAACGACGACGCGGTCTGCCACATCGACGAGCACGCCGCGGTGCTCAAATCGCTGGCCGAGGTCAAAGACTGGGTAAGTGAAAACGAAGATGTGGTCGGCGTGGCGAACCTGGTGCAGTCGCTCTGCGCCGAACTGCAACGCTGGCTGCCCGAGCATGTGCACTACATGGACTCGGCCGTGGCCGCCTACCGCGGCAAGAACCGCTTCGGCGGCGTGCCCATCGCTTTCGCGCCGCGCTCGCCTGCCTGACGGCGGGGCCGCCTGACGGCTAGATCGAGCAGAGCGACATGCTGAAAGGCACGTCGCGCGCCACGGGCTGCGGCTTGAGCTCGCCGTCTTGCGTGGCGTAGCGGATCCAGATCATGTACTTGTTGGCGCTGATCTCGGGGAACACGCCCTGCGTCGGCTCGATCCAGACGCGCAGCAACTGGTGCTGCTTGCCGCCCAGCATCTGCTGATAGGCGCCTTGCTCGGCCACGGCCTGGCTCTTGGCGCCGTTTTCGCGCAGCAGCCGCAGGGCCAGGGCCAGCCCTTCGCACAAGCCCATGAGGGAGTCGATCCAGCGGGCCAGGTCGGCCCGGCGCACCTCGGCAGGCTTTTGCTGCCAGGCGTAGAACGAGGGCATGTCCATCTGAGTGGCGCCGCCGGTCACCGAAAGGCGGCCGCGCAAGCTCGAAAGCCATTCGTTTTCACGCAAGGCCTGGCCGATCTTGCCTTGCGCGGTCAGCACCCCGATGACGCGCTCCATATCGCCCAGCATGCCTTCGAGCACGTCCTGGGCAACGCCGGGATGGTCGCGCAACGCGGCCAGCCCCGAACGCTGGCGTTCGAGGTCTTGCAAAATGGAGCCTTTGACGTCCGTGCGTTCGAGCACGTCGAGAATGTCGAACAGCGTGGAAACCGCGATCTGATGTTCGCGCATGTCGTCGCCGCGAACCAGGAAGAACAATCTGTCGAACAGATATTCCAGCCTGAGGTAGGCGCGGACACGCTCGTTGAAGGGGTATTCGTACAGAATCACTCGCCGCAAGCCCTCGATGACTGCCGATGGGCCTCGCGCGTTGGCCAGGCGCCAGGTCCGGAATTGTCAGGCGGATGCTTGCCGGCCGCGGGTGGTGCCCAGTGCTGCGGCCAGAGCGATCCAACGATCATGCATCATCCTGGTCCGCTCGTGCAGCAGGGCGGCAGACGTAGCGCCGTCATTGAGGATGACGTCGTCCGCCACTTGCAGCCTGGCTTCACGCGTGGACTGTGCCGCCATGATAGCCCGTATGCCGTCCGGCGTCAGCCCGCTGCGCTCTCGCACTCGGGAAATCTGGGTCTCGGGGTCGCAATCGACCACGCAGATGCGATCGACTTTGTCGCGCCAGCGGCCGGACTCGACCAGCAGCGGCACGACGTACACACGGTAGGCGCCGCGAGCCCGTTCGCCCTGTTCGCGCGCGTGCCGGCTTATCAGCGGATGCAGAATGCCTTCGAGACGCGCCTTCGCGTCCGGGTCGCGAAACACCCGCTCGCGCATCCAGGCGCGGTTCAAGGCGCCTTCGGCGGTCACGGCCTGCACACCGAAAGCCTCGCGCAGCGCCGGCATGGCCTCGCCTTGCGGCCCCGTGAGCGCATGCGCGATCACATCGGTATCGATCAGCGCGGCGCCCCACTGCGCCAGCAGATCCGCCACGCGCGATTTGCCCGAACCGATGCCGCCGGTCAGGCCTATGCTCAACATTCTGGCTTTTCCCATCTATGCGTGGCTCTTTTTAGCGTCAACAGGCGCTAGGTTGCGAAAAAACGGCCCATGGGCGCCTCGACAAGAAACATCAGGATACCGCTTGCCGCCAGATAAGGCCCGAAAGGCAAGGCCTGGCCGCGCCGCAGCCTGCCCGCCCAACGCAGGCCCAGCCCCACCGCCGACGCCGCCAGCGATGCGCCCAAAAGCGGCCAGGGCAGCGCCGCAAGGCCGAACCAGGCGCCCAGCGCGGCCATCAGTTTGAAGTCGCCGTAGCCCATGCCCTCCAGGCCGGTGCGCCAGCGCAGCAGGCAATAGGCCGACCACGGCAGCACATAGCCCGCGGCCGCCCCCAGCACAGCCGACGGCAGGGGCGCCAGCGCGCCATGCAGGTTGACCAGCAGGCCGACCCAAAGCAAGGGCAGGGTCAGTGCATCGGGCAGCAAACCGGTCTCGGCGTCGATCCAGCCCAGGGCGATCAGCGCCGCCGCGAACGCCATGCCGCACAGCGCGGCGGGCGTGGCTCCCAGGCACCCCACGCAGGCGGCGAACACCGACGCCGTCAGCAAGGCCATGGCCTTGCCGCGCGCGTCCAGACGCCAGTCGGCCTGGCGCCCATCGTTCGCGCAGACCGGTGCCGCTTGCGCAATACCGCCGGCCTGCTCCCGCCAGGCGCGTTCGAGCCCGCGAGGCAGCGCGCGCGCCAAAGCGCTCAACGCCCAGCCGGCCGCCAACCCCAGGAAACCGGCCAGCGTCGCGGCCCAGGCCGGTCCGATAGGCAAACCTTGCCAGGCAAAAGCAATCGACATTTCACCCCGCCGCTACATCGAGGCACCGGTTGCCGGTCCGCCGCCATGACGAGCCAATTCCAGGTGCGTAAAATCTCATACTCGACACACCCGGCCTTATCGCTGAGCGTTGACCGAACGCTCTGGCCGAACCCTGCGCCGCCGCGCGTCTTCCGGACTCATCCATGCCTTTTTCTTCCCTGCCCATCCTGCGCACCCTGATACTCTCGACGACGCTCAGCGGCGCGCTGCTGGCCACGGGTTGCGCCCAGATGCGCGAACCGGGCTACTACGCGCCGCCGGCCGAGAACTCCAACACCGACGCCACCTACCAGGCGCAGGGCGGCGTCAGCCATTCCATGCTGTCGCAGGCGCCCTCGCAGATCCAGATTCCCCTGAACTACGCGCCGCAGAAAAAGCAGCCCGTGGCGGGCGCCGCCGCTGCCGGCAGCGGCGTTGCCGCCAATCGCGCCGAGAACGCATCGAGCGCGCCCGCGCCCGATGCGAGCGGCCCGGTCGCCGCGCCGATGCCCGCGATACCCGCCGCCGGCGCCAACGCCCGAATGAAAGACAACGCGCCGTCCACGGCCGTCCCCACGGACCATCCGGCCCAGCGTGCCTTCCTGCCGCAGGCCGAAACCTTCGTCGGTACCATTCCCTGCTCGTCGCCGTCGGAGCAATGCTCGGCCCAGCGCATCACGCTCACGCTGGGGCCCAACGGCCGCTGGCGCAGCCGCGCCACCTACCTGGCCAGCCAGGGCCAGCCCGCCGCGCCGCTGGCCGAACAAGGCTGCTGGAACGTCACCGGCGATCATCCCGCCCATCTGCTGCTGCTCGATGCCAAGGGCAACCCGCGGTCCGAACTGGTGGCCTCGGCCGATAATGTGCTGAGCATCAAGGCCATCCGGGGCCACACGCCCCTGCTGGCCTATACCTTGACCCGCCAGCCCGACCTCGACCCCGTCGACGAGCTGTCCAAGCAGCCGATGCCCAGCTGCCCCTGAGGCTTCACGCTTCATTTGCCGGGCCGGGACGGTGCGGGCAGATGCAGCACGCCAGCTCCAGCGCACTGCGCACGCCCATCTTGCGAAAGATGCGCGCGCGATGCGCCTCGGCCGTGCGTTCGGAAATGTCGAAATCGATGGCGACCACCTTGTTGGGCAGCCCGCGGGCATAGTGATGCACGAGTTGGCGCTCGCGCACCGACAGCCTGTCCAGCCTCGGCGCGCATTGAAAGGCTGCATTACTGCATGGCATAGTGTCCTCCGTTTTCGGGTAGGCAAGTGTGTCATGCAGCGCCTCGGCGGCGCGCTATCGCCCCCCCGGCGCCGCGCTTTTCCGACCGAGTGAAGAGCAAATAAAAACGCCTGCTTATGCTCGCAGGCATAAGCAGGCGTTTTGCCTGGTCTGTGGAAATCAGAATTCGAGATTGTCGATCAGGCGTGTGGCGCCCAGCTTGGCGGCGGCCAGCGCCACCAGCGGTTCGCCGGCTTTGATCTCGGCCGCCTCGGGTGCCTTGAGGTCGCGCTGGCGGCGCACCGACATGTAGTCGACCTTCCAGCCGCGCGCCTGCAGCGTGCTCACGGCCTCGCGCTCGATGGCGTCCGCATTGCAGGTTCCCTCGGCCAACTGGGCGCGCAGCGCGCCGCGCATGGACTGCAGGGTGGCGTAAAGCCGCGGCGCCTCGGCGCGCTCCTGCTCGCTCAGATAACGGTTGCGCGAAGACAGCGCCAATCCATCATCGGCCCGCACGGTCTCGTGCGCCAGGATTTCCACCGGAAGCTGGAACTGCTCGCACATGCTGCGCACGATCATCAGCTGTTGATAGTCTTTCTTACCGAACACGGCG
>CALGFL010000425.1 GCA_937881145.1 uncultured Bordetella sp. | reverse complement strand
GGCTCTTATCCCCCAAACGCCCCAGCTTCGCCTCGCTGGGGCGTTTGTCTTTGTGCGGTAAGATCACGACGTCCTACTTCACTATGGAGCCGCTACCGTGAGCGATCAGAACACCTCCACTCCTGCCTCCGGGTCGGATCTGCGCCTGTTGACACAGGTGGCTTATGGTCTGTTTGCGCTGGGCTTTCTGACTAGCGGCTTTCTGGGCGTCGCCACCTTGGCGGCAGTCGTGCTGATCTACATCAAGCGGACCGATGCGGCCGGCACGATCTATGCCCGGCATTTCGACTGGCTGCTGCGCACTTTCTGGTGGTCGATCCTGTGGCTGTGCCTTAGCGCCGTGCTGACGCGGATCTTCGTCGGTTGGCTGGGGGTGCGGTCTTCGAGCGTATGTGCCCTGTACCGCCTGATAAAGGGCTGGCTGGCGTTTTTGCAGGGCACCGACCCCTCTTCTTATGCATGAACAGCTCGGCTTGCCGGCCGAGCCAGGCTGAAAGGCCTGGTGGCGAAAACAAAAAGGCCGCGTTATACGCGGCCTTTTTCACTTTGAATCGGAGGAACCTTCGCAGGACGCAGGGATGCGTCCGCTCGGCCCTTGCCTGATTACTTCAGATGCGCATTGACCAGCTTGGTCAGTTCGAACATGGTGACCTGGTCTTTGCCGAAGATGGGGCGCAGCTTGGTATCGGCGTTGATATTGCGCTTATTGGCGGGATCTTGCAGGTTATGCTGCTTGATGTAGTCCCAAATCTTCTTGGTGACTTCAGTGCGGGGCACTGCTTGTGCACCGATAACGGCGGCCAGTTCGGGGCTCGGGGTCAGGGGCTTCATGAACGCGGCGTTGGGTTTGCGCGCGGTCGCGGTCTTGGAGGTAGTGGCCATGATTCCGGCTCTCCTTCTGGTAGTTGGAAAATTTGTCCTGCGGGCCGCAGCATAACGTGTCTCTCCTCTAAAGACAAAGCCATTTATCCTCTGTAGCAACTAAAATAGGGGGTCGCTGTCTCCCTCAATCGTTGTCAGTTCCTTCCGAAATATGTACGCGCGCACAGCTCTTGAATCCATTCGACTCTTCCATGACGAACTCACCGCGCTGCGGCGCGACCTGCATGCGCACCCCGAATTGGGGTTCGAGGAGGTTCGCACGTCCGGCATCGTGGCGGGCGCTCTGGAGGCATTGGGCATCGAGGTGCATCGAGGCATAGGCAAGACGGGCGTGGTGGGTGTGATCCGCGGCAAGCATTGCGACAGCGGCCGCATGATAGGCCTGCGCGCCGATATGGATGCGCTGCCCATGGGCGAAGACAACACGTTCTCCCATAAGTCGAGCAAGTCGGGCCTCATGCATGCCTGCGGCCATGACGGGCACACCACGGTGCTGATTGGCGCGGCGCGTTATTTGTCGCAGTCGCGCAATTTCAACGGCACGGCCGTACTGATCTTCCAGCCGGCCGAAGAGGGCACAGGCGGCGCGCAGGCCATGCTCGACGATGGTTTGTTCGAGATGTTCCCGTGCGATGCGATCTATGCGCTGCATAACTGGCCCGGCCTGAAGCCGGGGATGATCGGTGTGAACCCTGGCCCCATGATGGCCGCGGCTGATCGTTTTGAAATCGTGATCGAGGGGCGGGGCGGCCACGGCGCGCATCCTTACCAGACCATAGACCCGGTGACCGTGGCGGGGCATCTGATTACGGCGCTGCAAAGCATCGTGTCCCGCAACGTGAACCCGCTGGATTCTGCCGTGGTGTCGATCGGCGCGCTGCAGGCCGGCAATCCGGATGCAATGAGCGTGATCCCCAGCACGGCCAGGCTGGTGGGCACGGTGCGCACCTTCCGCAAGACAGTGCAGGAGCTGATCGAATCGCGCATGAACCAGATGGCTGCTTCGATTGCGGGCGCTTTCGGCGCCAAGGCCACGGTCAAGTACGAGCGCCTGTTTCCGGCCACGATCAACACGCCGCAGCACGCGAACCTGGTGGCGGATATCGCCACCGATTTGATCGGCAAGGAAAACGTGGTGCGCGATCTGACGCCGTCCATGGGGTCGGAAGACTTTTCCGTCATGCTGCAGCACAAGCCCGGCGCGTATTTCCGGCTGGGGCAGGGCGGGGCTGAAGAGGGCTGCGTGTTGCACAACCCGCGCTTCGATTTCAACGATGCCGTGATCCCGCTGGGCAGCGCCATGTTTTGCGCTTTGGCCGAACGCGGCATGCCGCTGAACGAGTGATCGTCCGAGCCGGACGGCTCATTCAATTTCCACACGACCAGTTTCCCGGATATCTCATGTCTGCTGCTTCGACCCTGACCCTGACCCGTCCCGACGATTGGCACTTGCATTTGCGCGACGGCGCGGCGCTGGAGGCGGTGGTCGGCGACAGCGCCCGCCAGTTCGCGCGCGCCATCATCATGCCGAACCTGAAGCCGCCGGTGACCACGACGGCGCAGGCGCTGCAATACCGAGAACGCATCTTGCAGGCGCTGGACAAGGCCGGCATCGCGCCGGGCACGTTCACGCCGCTGATGACCCTTTACCTGACCGACAACACGTCGGCCGACGAGATCGAGCGTGCCCATGCGTCCGGCCTGGTGCACGCGGTGAAACTGTATCCGGCGGGCGCCACGACCAATTCGGATGCCGGCGTGACCGATTTGCTGGGCAAATGCGGTCCCGCGCTGCAGGCGTTGGAAAAGCTTGGAATGCCTTTGCTGGTGCATGGCGAGGTGACCGATGCCGCGATCGATGTGTTCGATCGCGAGGCGGTGTTCATCGACCGCGTAATGATTCCTCTGCGCCGGGCCTACCCAGGTTTGAAGGTGGTTTTCGAGCACATCACGACCCAGGATGGCGCGCATTACGTGCGCGACGCCGAAGGTCCGGTGGCGGCGACGATCACGCCGCAGCATCTGCTCTACAACCGCAATGCGATATTTCAGGGTGGCGTGCGGCCGCATTGGTACTGCTTGCCCATTCTTAAGCGCGAAACGCATCGACAGGCGTTGATCGCGGCCGCGACCAGCGGCAGCCCGCGGTTTTTCCTGGGAACCGACAGCGCGCCGCATGCACGTGGCACCAAGGAAAATGCCTGTGGATGCGCGGGGTGCTACACCGGACTGCATGCGATGGAGCTCTATGCCACGGCGTTCGACGGCGTGGGCAAGCTGGATAAGCTCGAAGGATTTGCCAGCTTCTACGGGCCGGATTTCTATGGCCTGCCGCGCAATGCGGGGACTTTGACGCTGGAGCGCGGGGAGTATGCAATTCCGACGGAAGTGGCGTTCGGGAATGCAACGCTTGTGCCGTTGGCGGCTGGCGAGTCGCTCAAATGGCGGATGGTTTCGGCGTCTTAAGCACCCAATAGATCAAGCATCAGGGTGCTTCGCGCTTGGCTTCCAGCGCTTCCCAACGAGCGAACTTCTCCTCCAGCTCGGTGCGCAGTTTTTCCAATTCCGTATTGATGCTCGCGGCTTCTTCGGGCGCTTGATGATAGAGGCTGCCGTCGGCGAGCTTGTCCGATAGCGCGGACTGCCTGGCTTCGAGCGCCGCAATGGCGTCGGGCAGCTCGTTCAGCTCACGTTCTTCCCAGGAACTCAGACGGGCCGCGCGAGCAGGCTTGGCGCGCGGTTCTGCCTTGGTTGCGGGCTCGGGCTTGCTGGCGGCGGGCTTGGCATTGTCGTCGATACGTGCCGGACGCTGCGCTATCCACTCGTCATAGCCACCAACGTAATCGCGCCATTCGCCGTCGCCATCGCTGGCGATGGTTTGCGTGACCACATTGTTGAGGAAGGCGCGGTCGTGGCTGACCAGCAGGACGGTGCCGGTGTACTCCTGCAGCAGCTCTTCCAGCAGTTCCAGCGTCTCAATGTCCAGGTCGTTGGTCGGTTCGTCCAGGACCAGCACGTTGGCAGGGCGGGCAAAGAGGCGGGCGAGCAGGAGGCGGGCGCGTTCGCCGCCAGACAGGCTTTTGACCGGTGAGCCGGCGCGCGCGGGCGAGAACAGGAAGTCGCCCAGGTAGCTCATGATGTGCTTGCGCGTGCCGCCGATTTCCACCCATTCGCTGCCGGGACTGATGACGTCGGACAGGATGGCGTCTTCGTCGAGCTGCTCGCGCATCTGGTCGAAGTAAGCGACAGAGATGTTGGTGCCCAGCTTCACCGTGCCGCTGTCGGGTTCGAGCAGGCCCAGGATGATGCGCAGCAGGGTCGTCTTGCCGGCGCCGTTGGGACCGACCAGGCCGATGCGGTCGCCGCGCAGGATGGTGGTGGAGTAATCGTGGACGATGCGGCGGTCGCCGTAAGCCTTGGCGACGTGCTTGAGTTCGGCCACCAGTTTGCCCGAGCGCTGGCCTGCGGCCAGGGCCAGGTTGACGTTGCCGATGCGTTCGCGGCGCTCGGCGCGTTCGACGCGCAGGTGTTCCAGGCGGCGCACGCGGCCCTCGTTGCGGGTGCGACGCGCTTCGATGCCCTTGCGTATCCAGACTTCTTCCTGGGCCAGGAGTTTGTCGAAGCGCGCCTGTTCGAGCCGCTCGGATTCCAGCCACTGCGCCTTGCGTTCCTGCCACTGCGAAAAGTTGCCAGGAAAGCTCAGCAGTTTGCCGCGGTCGAGTTCGACGATGCGGGTGGCGATGGCATCGAGAAAGCGTCGGTCGTGCGTGATGATGACAGCCGCTCCTTTCCAATTGCGCAGCAAGGATTCAAGCCAGGCGATGCCGTCGAAATCCAGGTGGTTGGTGGGCTCGTCGAGCAGGAGCAGATCGGGATCGTTGGCCAGTGCGCGGGCCAGGGCCACGCGCTTGCGCATGCCGCCGGAGAGGCCGGAAACGACGAGTTCGCCGAGCAGGCCCAAACGCTCGAGTGTGGCGCGCACGCGGGCCGGACGAGCCCAGTCTTCGGCATGGGCGGCGGGTTCGCAGACCACGTCGTAGATCGTGGCGCTTTCGTCGAGATCGGGCTCTTGCTCGACCGTGGCGACGCGCAGGCCCGAGGTGCGGGCGAGGTCGCCGTCGTCGGGCAGCGTGCGGCCGTCGAGCAGTTTCAGCAGCGAGGATTTGCCGGCGCCGTTGCGTCCTATAAGGCCGATGCGCTCGCCCTGCTGAATGGAGAAATCGGCGTGATCGAGCAGCGGATGATGGCCGTAGGCCAGTTGGACGTCGGTGAGGGTGATGAGAGTTGCGGCTGCCATGTCGTAGTCGAGTTGTTCAGATCCCGGGCTGTCCCAGGGAGTCCAGGCCCCTTGAGGGGGCAGCAAGCCGTAGGTGTGGCGTGGTGGGGTGTTTCGAATGCTATTGTAAAATCTCTTTCGCAGAACAGATCGGGCAATCGCGGTGGGGCAACCCGTCGAGGAAGGTCCGGACTCCAAAGGGCGGGATAGCGGCTAACGGCCGCCCGCTCGGCTTAGGCCGGGCGAGGAACAGGGCCACAGAGACGAGTCTGCGAAGCGGGCGCGCGTGTCCAAGACATGTCGCGCACCGGCACGGCTATCTCCGTGCCGCGCCGTCCGGCAACGGGTGGCGGCATCGCAGGGTGAAACGCGGCAACCTCTATCCGGAGCAACATCAAATAGGCATGCGCACGGCTTCGGCCGGAAAGGGCGGCTCGCTCGAGCATGCGGGTAGATGGCTAGAGCCAGCCAGCAATGGCTGGCGCAGAGGAATGATTGCCCGCCGGGGAAACCCGGCGTACAGAATCCGGCCTATAGATCTGTTCTGCTTTTTTTCCAGCGGCTATGCCGCGCGGCGCGGCCGCAGGTGGCCGGCGATGCGAACCAGGGCCAGCCATTGCTGGCCCAGCAAGCTTTTGCCATAAGAGCGGCCCTTGCCTTGCGGGGCGGGCAGCTCTTCGCGGATGCCCGTGGGTTCGGTGCCTTGAGTCCAGTCGGCCGAACCGAACATCAGGTCCCACCAAGGAAAGAGCACGCCGAAGTTCCATCCGCCCTTCTTGCCCAGGGGAATGTCCAGGGCATGGTGGCGGCGATGAAACGACGGGCTGATCAGCACGCGCTCGATCACCCGGCCGAAAGACAGGCGGATGTTGGCGTGCTGCACGCTTTGCAGGAAGTTGCCGACCGCCACCAGGACTATGTATTGCCCGGGCTGCACGCCGATGAACAAGGCGATCGCGGCGAAGAAGACGGCTTGCAGGATGTCGTCGAGGAAGTGATTGCGATCGTCGCTCCACAAGGACATTTGCTGCTGGCTGTGATGCACCGCGTGCAGCTCCCACCACACGCCGATGCCGTGCTGCAGGCGGTGGTACCAGTAGCCCGCGAAGTCCAGCGCGACCAGGTAGACCAGGAAGGCGGCGAGCGGCTGGTCGGTGACGCCGGGCCAGAGTCGGTCCAGGTCGATATTGCGCACGTTGTAGACCGAGACCAGGCTTTGCAGATGGTTGAATACGGGCTGCAGCATG
>CALGFL010000424.1 GCA_937881145.1 uncultured Bordetella sp. | reverse complement strand
CGCTCGGTTCCAAGCTGGTCTGGCGGTCACTCCGCCAATCACCTGAGCTTCCGGTGCGCAGCGCCGGGCCTTCGGGCGCCGCCCCATCGACCTTTCCGACGTTCTGCGGCATCTCAGCGCCATGCGCACCTGGCTCTCGCTCGCCGCCCTCCTCGGATTCCTCTGCGTGGCGCTGGGCGCCTTCGCCGCACACGGCCTCGCCGATCCGCAGGCCCAGGCCTGGATGCGCACCGGCGCGGAGTACGGCTTCGTCCACGTGCTGGCGAGCCGTTCCGATCCCGATCTGGTCGGGCGCCTGCAGGCTCACATCGATCTGCAGCAGTCCTATCTGGACCGGAAGGACCGCTACCAGGACTTCTTCGCCGCCGACTTCGCCTTTCACCGCGACATGCACGAAGCCGCCGGGGTGGCGGCCCTGTGGGAACTGGAGCAGCGCCACAGCGGCCACGTGGACCGCCTGCGGCGCCTGCACCTGCCCGAGGCCGGCAAGGCCAAGCGCATCGTGCGCGACCACCAGCGCATCCTGGATGCCATCGCGGCCCAGGACGTGCCCCTCGCGCAAGAGGCGCTGCGCGAGCACCTTTCGGGCACGCTGAACCAGATCGACGAAATCTGCCGGCGCTATCCGGATTATGTGACGGGGATGCGCAATCCGGCGTGACCGCCGCAGCGCGCTGCATGCTTGCGGCGCGCCCTTTCGTCTCAACCGAATCATCATGAATCTGAGGGGCTGCCCATGAATATCGATCCGTCCGTCGTCGCCGCCTTCACGCCCGCCGGCAAGCTGCGCGCCGGCATCAATCTGGGCAACCCCATCCTCGCCAATATCCATCCCGAAACCGGCGAGCCCTTCGGCGTGTCGATCGACCTCGCGCGCGCCTTCGCCGCAAAGCTGGACGCCGAACTGGAGCTGGTGGTGTTCGATGCAGCCGGAAAATCCGTCGAAGCGATCGGCGATGAGCGCGCCGATTTCGGTTTCTTCGCGGTCGACCCGCTGCGTGGGGAAAAGATCGCGTTCACCGCGCCCTATGTGCTGATCGAAGGCTTCTATCTCGTGCGCGCCGACTCGCCGATCAGAACGAACCGGGACGTCGACCAGGCGCACAATCGCGTCGCCGTCGGCAAAGGCAGCGCCTACGATCTGTTTCTTGCGCGCGAGCTCAAGGCGGCGCGGATCGTTCGCGCGCCGACATCGCAGGCGGTCGTGCAAACTTTCCTCGCGCAGCAGCTGGAAGTCGCGGCCGGCGTGAAGCAGCAGCTCGAAGCCGACGCGCGCAAGACCGCGGGACTGCGCCTGCTGGACGAGCGCTTCATGGTCATCCAGCAGGCCATGGGCGTGGCCAAGAGCCGGGGCGCCGCGGCGGCCCAGGTGCTGAACGCGTTTGTCGAAGAAATGAAGGCCTCCGGCTTCATCGCGGATGCCTTGCGGCGGCATGGAATCGCCGGGGCTTCGGTGGCACCCAAGGGCTGATTGCCTATCGCGCGGGGCAAGACCCTCGTTCTTGCGCTGCGCCCACCCGCCACCAGCGCGGCAGCAGCGCCTGCACCTTGCCGCGCCGGTAGCGGTCGTCGATGAGGAACACCACGCCCTGGTCCGCTTCGGAGCGGATCACGCGGCCGGCGGCCTGCACCACCTTGCGCAGGCCCGGATAGAGGTAGGTGTAGTCGTAGCCCTTGTCCGCGCCGAAATGTTCGTCCATGGCGCGCTTCATCCGCTCGTTGACGGGGTTGACCTGGGGCAGGCCCAGCGTGGCCACGAAGGCGCCGATCAGGCAGCGGCCCGGCAAGTCCACGCCTTCCGAGAAAGCGCCGCCGAGCACGGCAAAGCCGATGCCCTGCCCTTGCTCGGTAAAACGCGCGAGAAAATCGGTGCGGCCGGCCTCGTCCATGGAAGGCGTCTGCAGCCAGACGGGCAAGCGCGGATGCGCGTGCCGCATGCGCTCGGCCACGCGCTGCAGGTAGTCGAAGCTGCTGAAGAAGCACAGGTAGTTGCCGGGCTGGCGTGCGTACTGCCGCGCCACCACGTCCACGATAGGCTGCAGCGAGCGCTCGCGGTCGCTCCAGCGGGTGGAGATGTGGCTGGCGATCTGCACATCCAGCTGCTCGGCCTGGAAAGGCGCCGCCGCTTCGATCCAGCCCGTGTCCTGCGGCAGGCCCAGGATGTCGCGGTAGAAATGCGGCGGGCTCAAGGTGCCCGAGAACAGCACCGTGGCGTGGGCGCCCGCATGGCGCGCCGCCAGGTGCGGCGCCGGAATCACATTGCGGATGCAGAGTATGGAGGCCGGCGTCTTGCGCGCTCGCGCGCGCGCCGGCGCCAGGCTCGCGTCGAACAAGGCATGGCTGCCCGATTGCTCGGCCAGCGCCGTGAACTGCAGCGCTTCCCAGTAGAAGGCCAGCACCGGATCGCCCGGCAGCATGGGCCGGTCGGCCTGGGCATCGGCAATGGCGCCCGCGGCGCGCTGCACGGCGCCGAGCAGCGCGCCGGGGATGGCATCATAAGCCTGGTAGTCGGCGGCCTGCTCCGCGTTGAACGCGTTCCAGGCGCGCTGCAGCTTGTCCAGCGCCTTGCTCACCGGGCCCATGTGCAGGGCGCCTGTGTGCGAGGCCTTGGCGGCCTTGGCCGCCTGGCGCGCATCGGCCAGGGCGAACTGCGACAGCTCGGCCGTGTACATGCGCCGCGCGCGCTCCAGCAGGTTGTGGGCCTCGTCCACCAGCACGCCCACCTTCCATTGCTGCGCCTGGGCCAAGGCGTAGAGCATGGCCGAGCTGTCGTAGTAGTAGTGGTAATCGGCCACCACCACGTCGCTCCAGCGCACCAGTTCCTGCGCCAGGTAGTAAGGGCAGACCTGGTGCTGCTGCGCCACGGTCTGCAACGCTGCCGCATCCCAGGGCTGCGACAGCGCCAGCGCCCCGGCCCGCGCGTGCGGCAGGCGGTCGTAGAAACCCCGGGCCAGCGGACAGGACTCGCCATGGCAGGCCTTGTCCGGATGCCGGCAGACCTTGTCGCGGGCCTGCACGTCCAGCACGCGCAGCGACCGGGGATGCGCCTGCGCCGCCAATTGACCCTGCACGGCGGCCAGCGCCTGCAGCGCCAGCCCATGGCCCGTGCCCTTGGCCGTGAGAAAGAACAGCTTGTCCAAGCCCTGGCCGGTGCTGGCCTTGAGCATGGGAAAAATCGTGCCCAGCGTCTTGCCTATGCCCGTAGGCGCCTGCACCATCAGGCAGCGCCCGCTCGCCTCGGCGTGCGCGCTGCGGTACACGGCCACGGCCAGCTCGCGCTGCCCCGTGCGAAAACGCGCCATGGGAAACTGCAGCGCGGCCAGCGCCGCATCGCGCGCCTGGCGATGGGCGGCCTCGCTGCGAGACCAGGCCAGAAAGCGCGCGCACAGGTCTTCGAAAAAAACCTTCAACGCCCCCGCTTCGTGCGTTTCGACCAGCACCGTTTCCTGCCCGGTGCCCACATTGAAGTACACCAGCGCCACGCGCAGCCGCGCCAGCCCGCGCGCCTGGCACAGCAGATGGCCGTAGACGCGGGCCTGCGCCCAATGCAGCGCGCGATGATGGGCGCGCACGCCGTCGAGCGGACCGCGATAGGTCTTGATCTCTTCGAGTTGCCCGGCCTGCGGATCGAAGCCGTCGGCGCGGCCGCGCACGCACAGGTCCTCGTGCTGGCCCGACAGGCTGACTTCGGTTTCGTAGCCCTCGCCCCGGCGCGACTGCACCAGGCTGTGGCCGGCCATGCCTTCGAGCGCGCTGGGCGCGGGCGTGAAGCGCAGATCCAGATCGCCCGAGCGCGCCGTGAATTCGCACAGCGCGCGCACAGCCACGGTGTAGCTCATCAAACCTGCTCCATCGCCCGCTCACGCCACTGCACATGGCAGACGCGCGCCGGAATGCCATGCGCGGCGCAGTACTGCAGCCAGCGGATCTGGTTGTCCTGCAGCCTGTCGCCCGGCGCCTTGACCTCCACCAGTTCATAGCGGCGCTCGGCCGGCCAGAAGCGCACCAAGTCCGGAAACCCCGTGCGATTGGCCTGCACATTGCGCAGCAGCCGCGCGAAGAGCTGCTT
>CALGFL010000423.1 GCA_937881145.1 uncultured Bordetella sp. | reverse complement strand
TCCTCAACCTGCTCAAAGACTTGCAGGAACAGCTGCACCTGACCATGCTCTTCATCAGCCACGACCTGCCCGTAATCCGCCAGATGTGCGATCGCGTGGGCGTGATGCGGCATGGCGAACTGCTCGAGGTCGCGGAAACGGAAACCCTGTTCACCGCGCCCAAACACGAATACACCCAGCATTTGCTGAGCCTGATGCCTCGCTTGCAACAGATGTCGCAAGAGGGGCTGGAGATCGCGTAATGAATACCGAAGCCATGCTCTTTACCGGCGGCCGCGTCTTCGACGGCCTGGGCCAGACCCTGGACGGCCATGCCGTGCTGGTCGAAGGCGGCCAGGTCGCCCGCGTCGCCCCGGCGGGCGAATTCCACGGCTATGCCGGGCGCAAGGTCGATACCGCGGGCATGACGCTGATGCCCGGCCTGGGCGACTGCCACGTGCATCTGGTCTATACCGGCGGGGCCGACCCCAACGGCATCATCAGCAAGCAAAGCCCCGGCGAGATCACCCTGACCGCACTGGAGAACGCCCAGACTGCGCTCAAGGGCGGCATCACCGCCGTGCGCGACTGCGGCGGCAAGGACTACCTCGAGTTCTCCGTGCGCAACGCCATCGCGCGCGGCGCCTTCATGGGTCCCACCATCCGCGCCGCCGGCCGCATGATCTGCATGACGGGCGGCCACGGCAACCGCATGGGCCGCGTCGCCGACGGCGTCGACGATGTGGTCAGGGCCGTGCGCGAGCAGGTGCACGCCGGCTGCGACCTGGTCAAGATCATGGCCACGGGCGGCGTGATGACGCCCGGCGTCAACCCCATGGACGCGCACTACACCGCCGAAGAAATGCGCGTGGGCCTGCATGAAGCCAAGCGCTTTCACAAGAGCACGGCCAGCCACGCGCAAGGCACCGAGGGCATCCTCAACGCCGTGCGCGGCGGGGTCGATTCGATCGAGCACGGCATCTACATGGACGATGAGTGCCTGCGCGAAATGCTCGAACGCCAGACCTACCTGGTGCCGACCATCGCCGCCCTGAAGAACATCCTGGACAACGCCGACAAGGGCATCCCGCCCTACGCAGTGGAAAAAGCCCGCAACGTGGCCGAGCGCCACCGCGAGTCGTTCAAGATGTACTACAAGGCGGGCGGGCGCATCGCCCTGGGCACCGACGCCGGCACGCCCTACAACCTGCACGGCGCAAACGCGCTGGAACTGGCCTTCATGGTCGAGTTCGGCATGACCCCGGTCGACGCCCTGATCGCCGGCACATCCCGCGCGCACGATCTCATGGGCCTGATCAACGCCGGCCGCATCCTCAAGGGCGCTCAGGCCGACCTGCTGCTGGTCAAGGGCGACCCCACGCAAGACATCGCCTGCGCCGCCCAGCGCGCCAATCACGTTGCAGTACTCAAGGGCGGTGTGATCGCCGCAGGCAGCCTGCCGGCGTAATACGCCACGCGATAAGACCACGCGAGCCGAGGACCCCGGAGCAATCCGAAGCGCGGGGCAGCCTCGGCGTTTTAAGAATCCTGCTCGTTGCGAGCGGTCGAAAACCGCCGATCGGTTACAATGGGCTGTGCCTCTCCAATCGGCACGCCTCCGCTGGCATTTTGACCGCCACGCGTCGGGGCCGTCGCAACGCCTTCCTCAACCCTGGCCGCGATCGCCCCTTTCCTCCTCGAATTGCCAGCCCGGATTGGCGTCGCTCAATTGAAGCGATGGGTTGAGCGCTGGAGTTGCTTTGACTACCATTACGAATACCTTTGCCGACCTCGGTCTGGCCGACACGCTTTTGCGCGCGATCGCCGAAACCGGGTACACCACCCCTACCCCTATTCAAGCCCAGGCCATCCCGCTCGTCCTGCAAGGCGGCGACCTGATGGCGGCGGCCCAGACCGGGACCGGCAAGACGGCAGGCTTTACGCTGCCCATCCTGCAGATCCTCACCCAGAACAAACCGCAACAACGCAAACCCGGCCGCCCGCGCTGCCTCATTCTCACCCCCACCCGCGAACTCACCGCCCAGGTGGCCGAGTCGGTTCAGACCTACGGCAAGTACGCCAGCATGACGTCCATGGTGATGTTCGGCGGCGTCAACATCAATCCGCAGATCAGCGCGCTCAAAAAGCCCGTGGACATCCTGGTGGCCACCCCCGGCCGCCTGCTGGACCACGTCGGCCAGAAGACGCTCGATCTCTCCGGCGTGGAAATCCTGGTGCTGGACGAAGCCGACCGCATGCTGGACATGGGCTTCATCCATGACATCCGCCGCGTGCTGCGCCTGCTGCCGGCGCAGCGCCAGAACCTGCTGTTCTCGGCCACCTTCTCGGAAGAAATCCGCCAGCTCGCGCGCGGCATTCTGCGCAACCCGGGCGAGGTCTCGGTCACGCCGCGCAACACCACCACCGAGCGCGTGGCGCAATCGGTGCACCTGGTGCAGCAATCGCACAAGCGCGATATGGTCAGCCACCTGATCCGCGAAAGCGGCTGGCATCAGGTGCTGGTGTTCACGCGCACCAAGCACGGCGCCAATCGCCTGGCCGAGAAGCTGGTGAAGGACGGCCTCACGGCCGCTGCCATCCATGGCAACAAGAGCCAGTCGGCCCGCACCCGCGCCCTGTCCGGCTTCAAGGACGGCGGCGTAGCCGTGCTGGTAGCCACCGATATTGCCGCGCGCGGCCTGGACATCAACCAGCTGCCGCTGGTGCTCAACTTCGAACTGCCCAACGTGCCCGAAGACTATGTGCACCGCATCGGCCGCACCGGCCGCGCGGGCGCCACCGGCACGGCCATTTCGCTGGTCGACGACAGCGAGATCAAGCTGCTCAAGGGCATCGAGCGTCTCATCAACAAACCGATCGAGCGCAAGCCCTTGCCGGCCGGCTGGACGGCGCCCGTGCGCAGCGCGGCCGAAGAGCGCGCCGAACTTGAAGACAACCGCGACGACGAACGCCCGCGCGGCGGCCGCGGCATGCGCGGCGAACCGCGCCGCGGCCAAGGTCAAGGTCAGAGCCAAGGCCAGCGCGCCGGCGGCAACGCCGGCAGCCGCAATGCCAGCGGCGGCAATCACCGCGGCGGTGCCAAGCCGGCCCAGCCCAGCGGCCATGGCCGCGCCGCGCAGCCGCAAGGCGACCGCCGCGAACAGCGCCCGGCCACTCAGCCGGCACGCCGCCCCGAAGGTGCCCGCCCGCAGCAGACCACCGCTCAGCCTCGGCGCGGCGGCGCGCTGTTGAGCAAGTAAGTAATAAACTCCCGACCTCTCCCGCCTATCGAACCGCACCATGACGCTCGCCACCTGGCTCACTTTCTTTCTGGCCTGCTGGGCCATTTCGATCTCGCCAGGCCCCGGCGCGCTGTCGGCCATGTCGGCCGGCCTGAAGTACGGCTTTGCGCGCGGCTACTGGAACACGGTCGGACTGATCCTGGGCATCCTGGCACAGTTCATGATCGTGGCAGTCGGCCTGGGCGCCGTGCTGGCCGCCTCCGAGACGGCCTTCACGGTGGTCAAGTTCCTGGGCGCGGGCTATCTGGTCTATCTGGGCTTCAAACAGCTGCGCGCCCATGCCGCGCCGGTCACGCTCGATACCGATGAGCAAGACACCGCCTCGGCGCGCGAACTGGTCATGCGCGGCATGCTGCTCAACCTCACCAACCCCAAGGGCACGGTGTTCCTGCTGGCCGTGGTGCCGCAATTCGTCGACCCCTCGCAGCCGTTGACGCAGCAATACGCCATGCTAGCCGGTTCGCTGGCCTTCACCGACATCGTCGTCATGGGCGTCTACACCCTGCTGGCGGCCAAGGTGCTGGGCCTGCTGCGCGGTCCCTCGCACATCCGCTGGATGAACCGCACCATCGGCTCGCTCTTCATCGTCGCTGGCCTGTTCCTCGCCACTTTCCGCCGTCACGCCTGAAGCGGACGGCCCTCGTACACGCATCATGAGCATCCCCCAGGAAGCCGCGCGGCGCCGCACCTTCGCCATCATCTCCCACCCCGACGCGGGCAAGACCACGCTGACGG
>CALGFL010000422.1 GCA_937881145.1 uncultured Bordetella sp. | reverse complement strand
TCTATGAGAAGAAGCGGCGCTTCAATTCTGGTCCCTTTACGACCCCGGTGCCGCCCAATCTGCTGCGCTGGGATCCTGTCCGGGCTGTCGATCAATCTGTCGACTTCATCGACAGCCTCGTGACCATTGCTGGGAATGGCGATCCGGGAGCAGGCACGGGAATCGGCATCCACCTATTTTCCGCCAGCCGCGACATGGACCGGCGCGCGTTCTTTTCCAGCGATGGCGAAATGCTGATCGTACCCGCATCCGGCAGGATGGACATCAGGACCGAGCTCGGCGTGATCGAGATCGAACCGCAACAGATTGCGGTCATCCCGCGGGGCGTACGGTTCAGCGTTGCCTTGCCGGATGGCTCGGCAAGCGGCTATGTCTGCGAAAATCATGGGGCTTTATTGCGCCTACCAGACCTGGGGCCGATCGGCGCCAATGGCCTCGCCAATCCGCGCGATTTCGAGGCACCTGTGGCGTGGTTCGAGGATGTCGAGGAGCCATTCGAGATCGTGCAGAAATTCTGCGGTCGCCTGTGGACCACGACGCTGGACCATTCGCCGTTCGATGTCGTGGCCTGGCATGGCAATCTCGCGCCGTACCGATATGATCTGCGCCTCTACAACAGTATCAACACGGTGAGCTACGACCATCCCGACCCATCGATATTCACCGTCCTTACCAGCTCAAGCGACACGCCGGGAACAGCCAATATCGACTTCGCCATTTTCCCGCCGCGCTGGATGGTGGGCGAGGATACGTTCAGGCCGCCCTGGTTCCACAGGAACGTCATGAGCGAGTTCATGGGTCTGATCCATGGCGCCTATGATGCGAAGGAGGGTGGCTTCCTGCCGGGCGGCGCCTCGCTGCACAATTGCATGAGCGGCCATGGTCCGGACAAAGCCAGCTATGAAAAGGCCATTGCGTCGGACCTGAAACCACACAAGATCGAAAATACGATGGCATTCATGTTCGAAAGTCGCTTGATCATCTGTCCGACCGCGCATGCGCTTGAACTTTCTGAATGCCAGTCTGACTATGATGACGTCTGGTCAGGATTTACCAAGGCGGAGTTGCCCAAATGACAAGGCCTGCGATTGATGAAACCCATGATCCGTCAAGGATGAGCTGGGTCGAAAGCGCGAACGGGCATGCATGTTTTCCCATCCAGAACCTTCCTTTGGGGGTCTTTTCGGTAGCCGGGGACACGCCGCGCGGCGGCATTGCCATCGGCGATTCGATTCTCGATCTGAATGCGCTTGCCGCGTCGCAACTTCTGCAAGGGCAGGTGCAACTGGTAGCTGAGGCAGCCGCAGGTCCGCATCTGAACGCACTGCTCGAAATGGGCGCGCTAGGTCGTGTCGCGTTGAGGACGGCAGTGTCGGACCTGTTATCGAATCCAGGCCAGAGCGCACGCGTGAAACCGATGCTGGTCGCGGCGTCCGCTGCGACGATGCACCTGGCGGCCCGGATCGGCGACTATACCGACTTTTACGTCGGCATTCATCACGCGACCAATATCGGGTCGCTGTTCCGGCCCGACAATCCGCTGCTTCCCAATTACAAGCATGTCCCGATCGGCTATCATGGGCGCGCATCGTCCGTTCGTCCGTCTGGCACGCCGGTCCAGCGCCCCAGCGGCCAGCGCAAGGCCCCGAATGCGGAGGTCCCCATTTTCGGACCGACGCAAAAACTCGATTATGAGCTTGAACTGGGCGTATGGGTCGGCCCGGGCAACGCGCTTGGCCAGCCCATCCCGATCGGCGAAGCGGGCGAGCATATCGCCGGCCTCTGCCTGCTGAACGACTGGTCGGCGCGCGACTTTCAGGCGTGGGAATATCAGCCTTTGGGGCCGTTCCTGGCGAAGAACTTCCTGACCACCATCTCTCCATGGATCGTCACCGCCGAGGCGCTCGCGCCTTTCCGCATCCCGCAGCCGGCGCGTCCTGCAGGTGATCCCCACCCGCTTCCCTATCTGTGGGATGAGGACGATCAGGCGCATGGCGCGCTGGGGCTGACGTTGGAAGTCGGCTTGCGCAGCAAGGCCATGGCGGATGCCGGAATGCAAGTCCATCGCATCGGTCGTGGTCCCGCATCCAACATGTACTGGACGATCGCGCAGATGGTTGCGCACCATACGTGCAACGGATGCAATCTCCAGGCCGGCGACCTGCTCGGCACGGGCACGATATCGGCATCGACCAGCGACGGTCTGGGCAGCCTGATGGAGATCACACGCAACGCGTCCGCGCCGATCGAACTTCCTACCGGGGAAAAGCGAGCATTTCTCGAAGGCGGCGATGAACTCACCCTCACCGCGACGTGCGAGGCGGACGGCTTCGTTTCGATCGGGTTCGGGGAATGCACGGGCGTTGTCCAGGATGGCGGGGTCGCGCCATGATCCTCCACGGCTACTGGCGGTCGAGTGCGTCCTATCGGGTACGG
Source organism: uncultured Bordetella sp. (assembly GCA_937881145.1). GTDB lineage: Bacteria > Pseudomonadota > Gammaproteobacteria > Burkholderiales > Burkholderiaceae_B > Bordetella. Next base: position 178 of record CALGFL010000422.1, on the reverse strand, counting down.
ATCGCGCTTGGTCTCAAGGGCTTGTCGTTCCAGCAGATCACGCACGACCTGCGGACGTCGGCGCACAAGAGTGTCGACTATGGCGTCATAAACCCGCAGCATTTCGTGCCGGCGCTGGAAACGGATGACGGGCACGTCCTGATCCAAAGTCCGGCCATTCTCGAATGGTTGGAAGAAC
>CALGFL010000421.1 GCA_937881145.1 uncultured Bordetella sp. | reverse complement strand
GTACCTGGTGCTGCGAAGATCACGCGCGCCGGGGGCCCGGCGCCGATCGGCGGTCGTGAGTCCATCCGCGCTCCAGGCACAAGGACCGACATGCAGACCCTCGCACTGGATCGCCACGGCTGGCTGCGGCCCGGCCTTACGCGGCCCGAACCCTCGGTGCAATGCCTGCCCTCGCCCAACTCGGACGCGCGGCCGGCAGGCGCCGCCGTGTCGCTGCTGGTCATCCACAACATCAGCCTGCCGCCCAATCGCTTCGAAGGCCCCTGCGTGGCCGACCTGTTCCTGAACCGGCTCGACTACAGTTCGCATCCCTGGCTCGAACGCCTGCGCGGGCTGCGCGTATCAGCGCACTTTTTCGTACGCCGCAACGGCAGCGTGCTGCAATTCGTCTCGACCGACGACCGTGCCTGGCATGCGGGCGTTTCGCAGTTCAGGGGGCGCGAGCGCTGCAACGATTTTTCCATCGGCATCGAGCTCGAAGGCGCGGACACGGTGCCTTACGACGACCGGCAGTACCACACCCTGGCGCGGCTGGTGCCGCTGCTGCGCGGCCGCTACCCGCTGGCTCACGTGCGCGGTCACGAGCACATCGCCCCGGGCCGCAAGACCGACCCCGGCCCCGCCTTCGACTGGCAGCGCTTCGGCCATGAAAGCGGCTATGCTCGCCGGGCCATGCCTTCGTTTTAAACCTCTGCCGCCGTGCGCGGCCATTCATCGGGAATCATCATGCTCAAGATCTGGGGCCGCCTGAGTTCGGTCAACGTGCAGAAAGTCATGTGGGCCGTGCGCGAACTGGCGCTACCGCATGAACGCATCGAGGCCGGCGGCCAGTTCGGCGTGATCGACACCCCCGAATACCTGCGCATGAATCCCAACGGTCAAGTGCCCGTCATCGACGACGGCGGCTTCGTGCTGTGGGAATCGAACGCCATCGTGCGCTACCTGAGTTCGCGCTACGCCGAGGGCACGCTGTGGCCCGCCGACCCCTGCGCCCGCGCCGACGCCGACCGCTGGATGGACTGGCAGGCCACCGAGTGGCAGCCCGCCATGGTGCAGGCCTTCCTGGGCCTGGTTCGTACGCCGCAGGAAAAGCGCGACCACGCCGCCATCGCGGCATCGACCGCAAAGTCCAACGCCAAGGCGCTGATACTGGAGCAAATCCTGCAAAGCCGGGAGTTCGTGGGCGGCTCGCAGATCACGATGGGCGACATCGTGCTGGGCTGCGCGGCGCATCGTTGGCTGGGCATACCGATGGAACGCCCCGCCACGCCGGCCCTGTCGGCCTGGTACCGGCGCCTGATGATGCGTCCCGCGGTGCAGGGAATACTGACGCTGCCGCTGAAATAACGGCAAGCCGCCAGGCCCGCGGTGGCGCGCTTCAGGCTGCGGGCGCAAGCGGCCCGGTATCGAGCGCCGCCATCATGTAGTCCGTGAATGCCTGCACCTTGAACGAAGGGCGCGGCCCGGCGGGAAAGACGGCATGCACCTCCACCGGCTCCAAGGCATAGCCGGCCAAAAGGGCGACCAAGGCGCCGGACCGCAGCTCCGCCGCGCACATGGCGGCCGACACCTGGGCGATGCCCAGGCCGGCGAGCGCGCTGGCATAGCGGCCAGGCGCCGAGTCGGTCTGGATGCGACCGGCCACGTCGACCGAAATGATCGTGCTGCGCCGCTTGAAGAGCCAGCACTCCCGGCCAAGACCACTCGAGCCGACGATGCAGTCGTGGTTTGCCAGGTCGGCGGGATGCCTGGGCATGCCGCGGACTTTCAGATACGAAGGCGCCGCGACGACGAACCTGGGCAGCACCGCGAGCTTGCGCGCGCCGAAAGCCGAGTCCGCAAGCCTGCCGAGCCGGATCGCGACATCCACCCCTTCGGCGACCAGGTCCTGGTAGGCATCGGATACGCGCAGATCCACCCGCAGCAGCGGATAGCGCGCCAGGAATCCGGGCAGGCGCGGAATCACCTCCCGCATGCCGAACACCACCGGCAGCGCCACGCGGATGGCGCCGCGCAGCGAATCGACGCCGCGCGCGGCATCTTCGGCCTCGTGCAGATCGGCCAGGACGGCGCGCGCCCTGTCGAGGAACTTCTCCCCCGCCGCCGTCAAGGTCAGCCGCCGCGTGGTGCGCAGCAAAAGCTTCACACCCAGCCGGGCTTCCAGTTCGCCGACGATGCGCGATACCGAAGGCTGCGACAGATTCATGTCGCGTGCGGCGCGCGTGAAGCTGCCGCTTTCGCCGACCCGCACAAAGACGGTCAGCTCCTGCAGCCGATCATTCATCTGATAATTGAATAAATGTTGTCCATCTAGGAGCATAACTCCGCCCTGGCGGATAGATCACAATCGATCCATTCCCACTCAGGAATGCTCGCCATGTCTCTGCAAGATCGTCTGGATGCACTCAAGGCCGATTTCGAAGGCGGCAGGCTCGCCTACAAGCCGAGCCCGGACGTGCTCGACACCATGCATCGCGCCACGGCCGAACTGATAGCGTCCGGCCAGGCGCTCAACGCGAAGAAGGCGGGCGACAAAGCGCCCGAGTTCACGCTCAAGGACGCGGACGGCCGCGCGGTTTCCTCTGCGCAGCTTCTGGCGCAAGGGCCGCTGGTCGTCGCGTTCTATCGCGGCGCCTGGTGCCCCTATTGCAACCTGGAGCTCCAGGCCCTGCAGGAGGCGTTGCCGCAGATCGGGATCCGGGGCGCCCGGGTCGTCGCCATCTCGCCCCAGACGGCGCCCAACAGCCGCAAGTCCCAACGCAACAACAGCCTGACTTTCCCCATCCTGAGCGACGAGAAAAGCCGTGTCGCCGCCGAGTTCGGATTGCGGTTTTCCCTGCCGGACTACCTCGTCGCGCTTTATAAAGGCTTCAAGAACGATCTGCCGGCCTTCAACGACGATCCGGCCTGGGTGTTGCCCATGCCCGCGCGGTACGTCATCGGCAGCGACGGCATCGTCGCCTATGCCGAGGTCAACCCCGACTACACCCAGCGCCCCGATCCATCGGAACTGCTTCCGGTGCTCGACAGACTGCAGGCGAGCGCAGCAGCCTGAGGGGCGGCCGTCGCATTGCCCCTTTTCGCAAACCGGAGAAACATACGCCCATGATCCGCTTCTATTTGCACCCCACCCCCAACCCGGCCACGGTCGCCCTCTTTCTCGAAGAAGCGCAATTGCCGTACGAAGTGATCCCCGTGGACACCAGCATGGGCGAGCAGCACCTTGCGGCCTTTCGCGCGATAAACCCCAACGGCAAGGTGCCCGCCATCGTCGACACGCAGGGGCCGGGCGGCAAGCAGGCTCGCGTCTTCGACTCCACGGCGATCCTGCTTTACCTCGCCGAGAAGACCGGCCGTTTCCTCGGCTCGCCGCAGGATCGGCCCGAACTGCTTTCCTGGCTGCTGTTCCTGGCCTCCGGACTCGGGCCGTTCTCGGGCCAGGCCGTGCACTTCCAGTTCGCCGCCCCGCAAGGCCTGGACTACGCGGTGAACCGCTATCGCCGCGAGGCCGAGCGTCATTACCAGGTTCTCGACGCGCATCTCCAAGGGCGGACCTACATCGTCGGCGACACCTACACGATCGCCGACATGTCGGCCTGGGGCTGGCTCGATCGGGCCTCGCGCGTGCGCAAGGGTGCCGAGGATCCGCTCGGGCCGTATCCGAACCTCAAGCGTCTTTTCGAGACGGTCGAAGCAAGGCCGGCGGTCGCGCGCGCACGCGAAGTCGGCAAGAATCACGAGTTCAAGAAAGTCAACGACGAAGAGACCAAGCGCGCGCTCTTCCCGTCCAACTATCCCCCGGCTGCGCAAGCCGGCCTCGAATGACTTTAGAGACAAGCATGACAGATTCCACCGAGTACATCCCGCCGAAGGTCTGGACCTGGGCCAAGCCCAGCGGCGGCCATTTCGCCAGCATCAACCGGCCGATTGCCGGCCCCACGCACGACAAGGAACTGCCGGTCGGACGGCATCCGCTCCAGCTTTATTCGCTGGGCACTCCCAACGGCATCAAGGTCACCATCATGCTGGAAGAGCTGCTGGCCCTGGGCCACGCCGGCGCCGAGTACGACGCCTGGCTGATCCGGATCGGAGAGGGCGATCAGTTCGGCAGCGGCTTCGTCGCGGTCAACCCGAACTCGAAGATCCCGGCGCTGCTGGACCGCAGCGGGCCCGAGCCGATACGCGTGTTCGAGTCGGGTTCGATCCTGCTGTATCTCGCCGAGAAGTTCGGCGCCTTCCTGCCGAAGGACATCGCTGGCCGGACCGAAACGCTGAATTGGCTGTTCTGGCAAATGGGCAGTGCGCCGTATCTGGGCGGCGGCTTCGGTCATTTCTATGCCTATGCACCCACCAAGATCGAATACGCGATCGATCGATTCGCCATGGAAGTGAAACGCCAGCTCGACGTGCTCGACCGGCGCCTGGCCGAAAGCGAATACCTGGCCGGCAATGACTACACCATCGCCGATATCGCGGTGTTTCCCTGGTACGGCGGCCTGGTGAGGGGATGGCAATACGAGGCGGCCGAGTTTTTATCGGTGCAGGACTACAAGAACGTCCAGCGCTGGGCCGAGGCCATTTACGCAAGACCGGCCGTCAAGCGCGGGCGCATGGTAAACCGCGTGCGCGGAGAAGAGTCCGGGCAGGTGCGCGAGCGCCACGACGCCAGCGACTTTGACGGCAAGAGCTAGAGCCTGCCGAAACGTCCCGGGGCAAAGCGGCGCTACCAGGCGCCGCGCTGCTCCGGCACGCGTCTTGCCAGCGGTATGACAAGCACCCGGAACGCCGCCAGAAAGGCGAAGACCCAGGCAAGCGTACGACCCGTATTGCCGTTGTGCGACAGGATGGCCGTCACGATGGAGATCGTGCCGATCGAACCGATCTGCAGCGACAGGGTACGCAGCGCCGCCAGCATGGAAGACGACTCGGGCGCAAGCTGCAGCCCTGCGTTGCGCGTCGCCGGATTGATGGCGCCGTTGCCGGCGCCCAGGAAACACGCCGCGCAAGCCAGCCAGACATACGGCGGGCTGCCCGGCACGGGCGGCAAGGCGAGCAGCACGAACCCGATCACGGTGAGGACGCTGCCCAGATACAGCGGCAGGCGGTAGCCGGTGCGGCGCAGCAGCGCCACGGCGATCAACGAGCAGATCAAGGCGGCCAGCCCCTGCGCCGTGAGCAGCGTGCCCGATTGCAGCACGCCGATGTCATAACGGTTGATGGCATACAGGGGGATCAACGCCATGGCGCCGATGACGATGCCGCTGTAGGTCATGTTCACGAGGTTCACCGCCCCGAAATCGCGGCCGTAGATCAGCCGCGGGGCGATGAAAGGCATCTGGGCGCGCCGGATGTGGCGCAGGAAAGCCGCGCCCATCGCCACCGCGAAAAGCAGCAGGGCCAGGGACGGCCATAGATCTTCGAACGTGGGACTTGCCCCCAGCGTGCTGATCGCCAGCATGCCGGCCAGAAGGCCCAAGCCCATCAGCACCACGCCGGCGATGTCCATGCTGTTTGCGTTGGCGCGCGGTCGCTTGGGATCGTACGGCACGAAGCGCCAGGCCAGCAGGACGATAATCAGGCCGATCGGCAGATTGACGTAGAAGATGTCGCGCCAGGACCAGTAGTCGACGAAGTAACCGCCGAAAATCGGGCCGATCATCGCACCGATCGGGAAAATGCTGCCGAAAAGGCTGACGTATCGATCGCGCGCATCGCCGAAATGCTCCACGATGATGCCCGTGACCGTCGGCGTGAAGCCGGCGCCGCCGCCCGCCTGCACCGCGCGAAGCAGAATCAGCATATAGATGTTGCCGGCCATCGCGCACCCGAGCGAGGCCAGCGTGAAGACCACGACGGAAGCCAGAAAGACCTGGCGCCGCCCGAAGCGCTCGGCCAGCTTGCCGCTGACGGGCAGCATCAGCACGAAGCCGAAGGAATAAGCCGTCAGCGTCCAGCCCCCCAGGTGGATCGAGGTGTGCAGCCCTTGCTCAATGGCGTTCAGTGCAGTGCCGACAATGCTCGAATCGAGCGACATCATGAGCAGCGCCGACACAACGATGAGAAAAACGACGT
>CALGFL010000420.1 GCA_937881145.1 uncultured Bordetella sp. | reverse complement strand
ATCCTGAAGCCGCTGCAGGCCCTCTTCAACGGTGCGGCCTTCGAGCCGCTGATCGAAACCGATGGCTCGCTCGAATCGGGCTACGCCAACGCCGAGGTTGCCGGCCTGTTGCAGCAGCAGGTCTGGGGCTCCGGTTTCTCCGCGCCGCTTTTTCTCGACGAATTCAGCGTGCAGAACCAGCGGCTGGTCGGCGGCAAGCACATGAAGCTGTCCCTGCAGCGCGACCGCCAGCGCTTCGACGCCATCTGGTTCAACCACGACCAACCCCTGCCCGACCGCATCCAGGCCGCCTATCGGCTGGAGCAAAACGTCTGGAACGGCATGATCAACGTGCAGCTCGTGATCGAGCACGCCGAATAACGCGCTCAGGAAGGTCGGGTAGCGGCAGGATAGGCGACGGCCGGGCCGCAGACCGATACCCACATGCGCGCGCCGGGCGCGGGCACGGACTGGCCGCTGATGCGGGCGGCGATACGCTCGCCGCTGGCCGGCAGCGCCAATTGCACATTGGCGTGCGCGCCCATGAACACGACGCTTTCCACTTGCGCGGGCACCGTGTCGGGCATGGATTCGGGCAGCAGGAGGATCTGCTCGGGCCGCAGCATCACGGCGGCAGGCCCCGGCGCGGTGGGTGCCGCCAGCGGCAGGGAACCGAGCGAACATACGGCGCGATGCTCCGCCACCACGCCCTCGAGCAGCACGGCTTCGCCGACGAAACGCGCCAGTTCGCGCGTGGCGGGCGCCCGATACAGCTCTTGCGGCGTGGCCACCTGCGCCAACCTGCCCTGCCACAGCACGGCGACGTGATCGCCCATGGACAGCGCCTCTGCCTGGTCGTGAGTCACCAGGACGGCGGTAGCCCTGGTGGCTTCCAAGGCGTGGACGACGGCGTTGCGGGTCTCGCTGCGCAGCGCTGCGTCCAAGGCGGAGAACGGTTCGTCCAGCAGCACGACCGAAGGCGCGGCCGCCAAAGCCCGCGCCAGGGCGACGCGCTGCTGCTCGCCGCCCGACAGATGCTGCGGCGGACGCGCGGCATAGGCCTGAGGCAGGCCGACCAGTTCCAGCAGTTCGGCAACCCGGTGGTGCGCCCTGCGCTGCGCGCGGGGCAGGCCGAACACGATGTTGTCAGCCACGGACAGGTGCGGGAACAAGGCGCCTTCCTGCGCCACGTAGCCGATGCGGCGCTGCTCGGGCTGCACGTGCACGCCTGGGCCGGACACGACGCGCCCGTCGATGCCTATCGTTCCAGCTTGGGCGCGCTCGAAGCCGCACAACAGGCGCAGCAGCGTGGTCTTGCCGCTGCCCGATGGACCGAGTATGGCCATCAGGCTGCCGCTGCCGATGTGCAGGTTGAAGTCGGCGATAACCGGGTGGCTGCCGAACGCCTTGCTCAATCCCGTGATATCCAGTTTGGCCATGAATTCAAGTTTTCGATGCGGCGGAACGGCCGAACAAGGATGTCAATATCCATGAGCCGCCCAGCGAAATTCCCACCATCAGCGCCGCATACGGCGCCGCCGCGGCAAATGCCAGCGTGGAGGTATCGTCCCATATCTGGGTGGCCAGCGTTTCGGTGCCTATGGGTGCCAGCAGCAGGGTCGCGGTCAATTCCGTGACGACGGATATGAACACCAGCGCCGCGGCAGCCGCCAGACCGGGGCCCGTCAGCGGCAGCAGCACGCGCCAAACGACTTCGTACCAGCGCAGGCCGAGCGAGCGGGCGGCGTCTTCCAGCTTCGATTGCACCTGGACCAGCGCGGCCCGCACGCTCACCAAAGCTAGCGGCAGGAACATGATCGCATAGGCGACGACCAGCAGCAGCGTGCTCTGGTACAGCGGCAGCAGCACGCGCACCGCCAGCGTCACGATGGCCAGCGCCAGCACGATGCCGGGCAAGCCTTGGGAAAGATAGACCGTGCGTTCCAGCAAGACCGCATAGCGGCCGGGATGGCGCACCAGCAGAAAGCCCACCGGCAGCGCCAGGACAGTGGCCAGCGCGGCGCCGGCCATGCCCAGGCGCACCGAGACCCAGGTCGTATCCAGCAAATCGAACAGCCCGGAACTGGTCATCGACACGGCGGCCGCATCGTGTTGGGTCAGCCAATACGCCGTCATGCCCAGGGGCATGCCCAAGGCAAGCAGCCCGACCACCGCGCATAGCGCGACGGCAGGCCAGCGCGCCCTTCCCAGTTCGTAAAACGTGGAAACGCGCTTCACGCCGCGGTCGGCCCGGTCGTAGCGCGCCGAGCCCAGCACCTTCCATTCGGCGGCCAGGCAGCCCAGGCACAGCACGAGCAGCGCACAAGCCAGCAGGGCCGCGTTCTCGCCATTGAAACCCGTGCGATATTGCGCGTAGATCTGGGTGGTGAAAGTACGAAACCGCAGCAGGGAGAAGGCGCCGAACTCGGCCAGCACGCCCAATGCCACCATCAGCATGCCGCCCAGCAAGGCCGGACGCAGCTGCGGCAGCACGACGCGCAGGAAACACCGCCACGGGCCGCAGCCCAGGGACCGTGCCGTCTCTTCCAGCGCCGGGTCCAAGCCCCGCAGCGCGGCGGCCACCGGCAGCAGGACCAGCGTGTAGTAGGAACTGGTCACCACCAGCAAGGCGCCGCCGAAGCCCTGGAATGCCGGGCTCAGGGAGATCCAGGCATAGCTGGTGATGAACGCGGGCACGGCGAGCGGACCGGCCAGCAGCACCGACCAGGTGCGCCGGCCGGGCAGATCGGTGCGCTCCACGAACCATGCCGCCATGGTGCCCAGCACGGCGCAAAGACAGGTCGTCGCGCCGACGATCAGCAAGGTGTTCAACAGCAGCTCGCCGACCAGCGGCCGCCACAGCAAGGCGACGGCCCGGCCGACGCCTGCGTGCAGTGCCTGTGCCACGATGACGAGCAGAGGAACCAGCACCAGCGCTGCGCTCACGCTGGCCGCGGCGAGCAGGCCGCGGGGCGTGCGCCCGCCGCCTGCGCGCCTGCGCACGGACGCGGCAGGGTCAGACGGGGCACCCGACTCGAATACCCCGTCCGACGCCATGCTCATTACAGCAGTCCTGCTTCGCGCAGCAGATCGCCGGCCTGGCTGTCGTCACCCAGC
>CALGFL010000419.1 GCA_937881145.1 uncultured Bordetella sp. | reverse complement strand
CGCGCGCTCGACTTGCATGAACTGACCTTCGCCACGGGCGAAGCGCTCGCGCACTTGCATGCGCTCTATCACGCGGGCAAGCTGCGGCGCCACCTCGGCGAAGACGGCATCATCCGTTTCACGGCGGCGTGAGGCCCGCGATGCACACGCCTGCCGACGGCGGCGACGCGCAGCTCGAGCAATGGCTGCGCACGCGCTACAGCTGCCGTGCCTTCCGTCCCGAACCGGTGCCGCGCCACGTCATCGAGCGCATACTCGACCTGGCCCAGCGCACCGCCTCGTGGTGCAACTGCCAGCCCTGGCAGCTCGCCATTGCATCGGGCGCGGGCATGGAACGCGTGCGCGCCGCACTCGCGTCCCGCTATGCGCAAGATCCGCAAGGCAAGCGCGACTTCGGCGACCCCAGCGCCTACGAAGGCGTCTACCTCCAGCGGCGCCGCGAATCGGGCTATCAGCTTTACGAAGCCTTGGGCATCGCGCGCGGCGACCGCCAGGCCTATGAACGCCAGGCCAGTCGCAACTTCGTGCTGTTCGACGCGCCGCACCTGGCCGTCGTCAGCAGCCCCGCCGCGCTCGGCACTTACGGCGCCATCGACTGCGGCGGCTACGTGTCCACTTTCATGCTGGCCGCGCGCGCCAACGGGGTTGCCTGCATCGCGCAGGCCGCGGTGGCGCAATATCCCGACGTGCTGCGCCGCGAACTCGACCTGGCCGATAATCAACTCGTGGTCTGCGGCATTTCCTTCGGCTACGAAGACCGCGACCATCCCGTGAACCAATACCGGACCCGGCGTGCGCTCGCGTCCGAGATCGTAAACTGGATCGACGAATAAAAATCATGCCCGATTCTTCCAAGCACATATCCACCTTCCTGGCACACTCGGGCGCCGCGCCCTTCAATCCCGAGACCGGCGTCGCGCCAGTCAACCTGCCGCCGATGCGCGCCAGCACCGTGCGCTTTCGCGACATCGCCGAGCTCGAGCAAGTCCAGCGCCGCCGCGCCGAAGGCGGCCGTCCCGCCAGCTACGGCATCTACGGCATGGACACGCACATCGCGCTGGAAGATATCTTCAAAGAACTGGAAGGCGGCGAGTACTGCACTCTGCAGCCCTCGGGCCTGGCCTCCATCGCCATGGTCTTCCTGGGCCTGCTGTCGGCGGGCGACCATGCGCTGGTGGCCGATTGCGTATACGGCCCGATCTACGAGTTCAACAATGCCGTGCTCAAGCGCATGGGCATCGAAGTCACCTATTTCCCCAGCAGCGCCACGCCCGACGAACTCGAAAAGCTGATCCGGCCCAACACGCGCCTGCTGTACGTCGAGACACCCGGTTCGCTGCTCTTTCAGATGATGGACATTGCCGCGCTGGCCGAACTGGCCAACCGCCGCGGCCTGGTGCTGGCCACCGACAACACCTGGGGCTCGGGCTACATCTACCGCCCGCTGCAGCTGGGCGCGCACATCTCGGTCATCGCGGGCACCAAATACATCGCGGGCCATTCCGACCTCATGCTCGGCGCGGTGGTGGCGCGCGACCACGGGATTTTCCAGCGCATCGCGCGCACGCAATACGCCATCGGCAACTCGATCAGCGCCGACGACGTCTGGCTCGCCCTGCGCGGCGTGCGCACCATGCCCGTGCGCATGGAGCAGCACGCCAGGCACGCCATGACGATCTGCGAGTTCCTGTCCGGGCGCCCCGAAGTTTCGCGCATCTACAACCCCGCCTGGCCGCAAGACCCGGGCCACGCGCTGTGGCAGCGCGACTGCACCGGCACCAACGGCATGCTGGCCATCTCGCTAAGGTTCACGCCCATCCAGGCGCGCCGCTTCGTCGAATCGCTCACGCTGTTCGGCATCGGTTTTTCATGGGGCGGCTACGAAAGCCTGGTGCAGCTGGTGACGCCCGCCGAACTGGCGCGGCATGCCTATTGGACCGAAGGCGACCTGGCGGTCGTACGGCTGCACATCGGCCTGGAAGACCCGCGCGACGTGATCGCGGACCTGACGCAGGCCCTGGAAGCCGCCCAAAAGGCCTGACAAACCTGCTCGACCAAAGAAAAGGCCGCATGGAACACGCCATGCGGCCTTTTCTTTGCGCGACGCAAATAATTTACTTACTTGCCGCTGCGCACCATCGGAATCAGCTTGTCGACTTCCTGCAGGGAGCCTTCATAGCTATTGCCCGCCAGCACCGGCGAGGTCAGGTACTTGCCGCCTACGGCATAAGAAGGCGTACCGTCGACGTTGTAGATCTGGGTCAACAGATCGGCCCGCTTCACATCGTTCTGCACCGCGAAGGAATCGAACACGGCCACGAACTTGTCCTTGTCCAGCCCCTGCTTGACGGCCCAATCGACCATGGCGTCCTTCGTGAACAGCGGCACATGCTGGACGTGGATCGCGTCGAACGCCTTGGGGCTCAGATCCAGGCGATCCATCGCCTTGAGCGTGTAATAGAGTTGCTGCATGGGCTTCATGCTGGCGTTCCAGGCCACCGGAATCTGCTTGAAAACCACATCCTGCGGCGCAGTCTTGAGCCAGTCCAGAACCATGGGCTCCATGTGGAAGCAGTGCGGGCAGTTGTAGGCGAAGAACTCGAGCACCTCGATCTTGCCCGGGGTGTCGGAAGGCTGGGGAGGAGAAACCACCCGGTAGGGCTGCTGCGCGTCCTGGGCCCGGCCGGTCGAGACAAAACCCAGACCCGCGAGGGCGGCCGCGGCGGCGACGAAAGAGCGCCGGGTGAATGAATTGGCCTGCATACGGAACATGATGTTGGGTCTTCCTGAAAGAGTGAGGTTGGCGAGCCCGAAAATAGGACCGGGGCACAAGCCCGGAAGTTCAACCGTCCTGGCTTACTGGCGCACGATCGTCGATTGGATCTTGTTGTCGGCCAGCTTGACGCGGGCGCGGTTCATATCGTCGAGTTTGGCGTAGGGGCCTACGCGCACCCGGTACCACTGCGCGCCGTTGACCTCCGCGCGCTGCACTACGGCCTTCAGGCCCAGCAGCAGAATGCGCGCGCGCGCAGATTCCGCGTCGGCGGACTGCTTGTAGGCGCCGGCCTGCAGAAAATAGGCTCCGCCGGAGGCGGCCGGCGCAGGCGCGGAAGCGGCCTTGGGCACCGCGGCGGGCGGCAGGGACACGATCGGCGCAGGCGTCGCGGTTGCGGGCTTGGACTCAGGCGCGACAGGCGCAGGCGTCACGGCAGGCGCGGGCGCAGGCGATGCCGCGGCGGACTCCTTGCCGTCCGCGGGCAGCGAAGCGATCAGCGCGCCCAGGTCGTCCGACTTCTTGCTGGCGGCGTCCTCCGCGTCGCTGGGGCCCGGGACGGGCGGGACGGTGACCGTGCCGCCGGCCAGGCCTTGATTGGGATTGACCTGGCTCAGATCGGGCATCTTGCCCGGCTCATGCTGCCGCGAGGCCTTGTCGACGAACGGCATGGGCGCGCGCGTCACATAGAAAGCGACGACCGCCGCGATGGCCAGGCCGAGCAGCAAACCGGCAAGCACGCCGTACAGCGTGCTGCCGGCCGAGGAGCGTGAAGCTTTGCGTTGCGAGGCCATAGTCTGATAAGAGTCCGTTGACGAAGCGCTGCTCTCGAATTACATGCTTTGCGGCGCCGAGACGCCCAGCAGCGCCAGGCCGTTGGCCAGCACCTGGCGCGTGGCGTCGGCCAGGCGCAGGCGGGCGAATTTCAAGGCCGTGTCGTCGACCAGCACGCGGCAGGCCGAGTACCAGGAATGCAGGTCCGATGCGCAATCGTTCAACCAGAAGGCCACATGGTGCGGCGCGAGCTCCTGCGCGGCCAGCGCCACCATGGCCGGGAATTCGGCCAGGCGCTGCATCAGCGCGAACTCGCTGGGCGCGGTGAGCAGCGCCGCGTCGGCCGCCGCGATATCGGCCGCCTGCGCGCCCGAATTGGCGATCATCGTGCAGATGCGCGCGTGGGCGTACTGGATATAGTAGACCGGGTTCTCGTTGCTCCTGGACAAGGCCAGGTCGATGTCGAACACGAACTCGGTGTCGGCGCGGCGCTGGATGAGGAAGTAGCGCACGGCATCGCGGCCCACATCGTCGATCAGGTCGCGCATGGTGACGTAGCTGCCGGCGCGCTTGGAGATCTTGACCTCCTCGCCGTTGCGCATCACCTTGACCATCTTGTGCAGCACGTAGGCGGGGTAGTCCTTGGGAATACCCTCTTCCAGGCCCTGCAGGCCGGCGCGCACGCGCGCCACGGTGCCGTGGTGGTCGCTGCCCTGGATGTCGATCGCGTGACGAAAGCCCCGCTCCCATTTGGCCTTGTGATAGGCCACGTCGGGCACAAAATAGGTGTAGCTGCCGTCGGACTTGCGCATCACGCGGTCTTTGTCGTCGCCGGTGCCGAGCTCGGTGGTACGCAGCCACAGCGCGCCGTCCTGCTCGTAGGTATGGCCCTTG
>CALGFL010000418.1 GCA_937881145.1 uncultured Bordetella sp. | reverse complement strand
TCAAAAGCATCAAGGCCACCGTCAGAACTACACCGAGATCCGCATCGAAGCCATCACGGCTTGATGCAATCCGGTATTTAGCAGGAGCTAAACATGGCACAGAAAAAAGGCGGCGGCTCGACTCGCAACGGCCGCGACTCGGAATCGAAGCGACTGGGCGTGAAGGTGTATGGCAGCCAGGAAATCCTGGCCGGCGGCATCATTGTTCGCCAGCGCGGCACGCGCGTCCATCCCGGCGTGAACGTCGGCATGGGCAAGGACCACACCCTGTACGCGCTGGTCGACGGCAAGGTGTTGTTCGGCGTCAAAGGCGCCCTGAACAAGCAGATCGTCTCGGTCGTCACTGCCGAGTAAAGTCCAGGGCGGCATGCCGCCCCGACGAAAGCCCTGCCATAAACAAGGCAGGGCTTTTTGTTTTACGTGCGTCTATATTCGAGATGCAAGGCTGTGAGGGACTGCGTGCCCCCGGGGGCTGTGCCGAGCGACTTAAGAGTCGGGGCAGTCCCGAAGGGACTTTGGGCGCCTAAGGCGGCGCCCAAACCCGACTCTTCGGAGCCGGCACAGCCCCCGGGGCACGCAGTCCCTCACAGCCGACTCAAGAACTCAAACAGAAACCACCACCATGAAATTCGTCGACGAAGCCACCATTGAAGTCATTGCCGGCAAAGGCGGCAACGGCGTGGCGAGCTTTCGCCGCGAAAAATTCATCCCCAAGGGCGGCCCCGACGGCGGCGACGGCGGGCGCGGCGGCAGCATCTTTGCCGTGGCCGACCGCAACATCAACACGCTGGTCGACTTCCGCTTCGCGCGCCTGCACCGCGCCAAAAACGGCGAGAACGGCCGCGGCTCGGACATGTACGGCGCCGCCGCCCCCGACATCACCCTGCGCGTGCCGGTGGGCACCATCGTGCACGACGCCGACACCGGCGAAATCCTCTTCGACCTGGCGCGCCACAACCAGAAAGTGACGCTGGCCGCGGGCGGCCAGGGCGGCCTGGGCAACCTGCGCTTCAAGTCCAGCGTGAACCGCGCGCCCAAGCAATGCACCCCCGGCAAAGAAGGCGAACAGCGCCGCCTGCGCCTGGAGCTGAAAGTGCTGGCCGACGTGGGCCTGCTGGGCATGCCCAACGCGGGCAAGTCCACCCTCATCAGCCGCATCTCCAACGCGCGCCCCAAGATCGCCGACTACCCCTTCACCACCTTGCATCCCAACCTGGGGGTGGTGCGCACCTCGCCCGAACGCAGCTTCGTCGTGGCCGACATCCCCGGCCTGATCGAAGGCGCGTCCGAAGGCGCGGGCCTGGGCCACCTCTTCCTGCGGCACCTGGCCCGCACCCGGGTTCTGCTGCACCTGGTCGACATCTCCAGCCCCGATCCCGAATTCGACGCCATCGCCGCCGCCGTGCAAGACGCGCGTTCGATCGTCGAAGAACTGCGCCGCTACGACCCCGAGCTGGCAACCAAGCCGCGCTGGCTGGTGCTCAACAAACTCGACATGGTGAGCGATCCGCAAGCCGCGCAAGAGCGCTTCTGCACGGAATTCGGCTGGGACGGCCCGGTGCACGCGATCTCGGCCCTGGACGGCGCGGGCACCCAGGACCTGATCTGGGCCCTGCAGGACTATCTCGACGATGCCCGCCGCAAAGAGCAGGACGAGCAGGACAAGCACGACGGCACCTACGTGTTCGAAGACCCGCGCTTTGACACCACGCGCAGCGACGCAGACACCCCGCCGCCCGGCGGCGACGAATAAGCCATAATCCTGCACTGGGTTTGCCGGCCCTAGCGGCCGGTTCCGCGCCACCTGCTTCACGGTCAATCCACATGACTGGCTCGCATACCGCCGTTTCTGTCATCGCCTCGTCCAACCGCCTGGTCGCCAAGGTCGGTTCGTCGCTCGTCACCAACGAAGGCCGGGGCCTGGACCGCCAGGCGGTGGCCCACTGGGCCGCGCAAATCGCCCAGCTTCGCCAGCAGGGCCGCCAAGTGGTGCTGGTGTCCTCAGGCGCCATCGCCGAGGGCATGGCGCGCCTGGGCTGGCCCAAGCGCCCTACTGCCATGCACGAGCTGCAGGCCGCCGCAGCCGTGGGACAGATGGGCCTGTGCCAGGCCTATGAAGCCGCCTTCGCCGCGCACGGCCTGCGCACCGCGCAGGTGCTGCTCACCCACGAAGACATGGCCGACCGCAGCCGCTACCTGAACGCGCGCTCGACGCTGTTCGCGCTGCTGCGCCTGGGCGTGGTGCCCATCGTCAACGAAAACGACACGGTGGTCACCGACGAAATCAAACTGGGCGACAACGACACGCTGGGCGCACTGGTCACCAACCTGATCGAGGCCGACGCGCTCGTCATCCTGACCGACCAGCGCGGCCTGTACAGCGCCGATCCGCGCAAGGATCCGAACGCCACGTTCATCTCGCACGCCCAGGCCGGCGACCTGGCGCTGGAAGCCATGGCCGGCGGCGCGGGCAGCGGCATCGGCAAGGGCGGCATGCTCACCAAGGTGCTGGCGGCCAAGCGCGCCGCGCACAGCGGCGCCCACACGGTGATCGCTTCGGGCCGCGAGCACAACGTGCTGACGCGCCTGGCCCAGGGCGAGTGCATCGGCACGGAACTGCAGGCCTCGATGGCGGTGTGGTCGGCGCGCAAGCAGTGGCTGGCCGACCACCTGCACACGCGCGGCCGCGTGGTGCTCGACGCGGGCGCGACGCGCGCCCTGCTGCGCGACGGCAAGAGCCTCTTGCCCATAGGCGTGACCGAGGTGCAGGGCGATTTCGAACGCGGCGACGTGGTCGCCTGCCTGGACGTCGACGGCCGCGAATGCGCGCGCGGCATCATCAACTATTCGTCGGCCGACGCGCGGCGCATCATGCGCCAGCCTTCATCGAAAATCGCCGACATACTCGGCGACATGACCGATCCCGAGCTCATGCACCGCGACAATCTGGTCGTGCTTTGAGGTGGTGACCGAGCGCGGCTCTCACGCCTCGACCAAGTCGGATGGGCGCTATTGCGCCGGCTGCTCCGCTTTCTTTTGCGTGGCCTGGCTCGTGGGCTTGGCGGTGGTTTTAGCCGGGTGAGCCTGGGCGGGCGCCGTGTGCTTGACCACGTGCCTGGCCGCGGGCTTGCTCCGGGATTTGGCCGCCGCCTTGTGCTTGGGCTGAACCTTGTGCCTGGACTCGACCTTGTGCTCCACCTTGTGCGTGGCCGCGGGCTTGGGGTCGGCCCTGGATTCGCTCTCGTCCTTGCCTTGATCCCCGGCTGCATTCTTGCCCGCAGGCTTGAACTTGAGTCCGGGAGGCTGCTCGCCGCGTATGCGCGCCGCCAGGCTGGCCGCGCCCAGCGCGCTGGGTACGCCGAACGCCAGCACGCCGTGATCGAGCTGCTCGCCGATCACCGGCGCCGCCTCGACCCTGCCGTTGATGATCAGCACCAGCCGTTTGCCCTTGCTCTTGGCGCTGACGTCGGCGAGCTTGCTCGCGCCGGTCTTGGTAAAGCGCACGCCGATGAAGTGCCTGCCCTGCTTGTCGACCAGATCGTTGGCCTGGGAGATGTCTTCGCCCTTGAGCACAGGCTCGCGCTGCAGATAGAGGCGGGTCCCGTCGATCATTTTCACGGCCGTCAGGTTCGGCGCCGAGTGCGTCTCGCCGATGAAGAAGGCCGCGGGGCTGTTCGTGGCTGGCGTCAGCTTGGGCGCCGCCGTGGGGGCCTTGCCGCCCGGCGCGGCGGGCGCGGCGCCCGAATCGGATTGATCGGGCGCCTGGGCCGCCGATTCTGCGGAGGGCTCGGGATTGGGGGGCGCGACCTGGCAACCCGCCAGCGCCACCGTCAGAGCGCCCAGCAAAGGAGCGAACGAGCGTAATTTCAAAAACATGGCGCGTTCCGAAGATCGTTGTGATGAATCGGGGGAGTTTACCGGCTCATCGGCATCGACGTCAGGCCCATGCGGACCCACTTTGTAATGCTGCGCAACGGCAATTTGCAGGAAGGTTTTATACTTGGGCCTGAGTTTTCACGCAGGGGTACTCGCCGACGGTTCGA
Organism: uncultured Bordetella sp.; assembly: GCA_937881145.1. Lineage (GTDB taxonomy): Bacteria > Pseudomonadota > Gammaproteobacteria > Burkholderiales > Burkholderiaceae_B > Bordetella. The sequence goes on along the minus strand of CALGFL010000418.1, from coordinate 260 downwards.
TCCGCCGGCGTGTTGAGACAGTCCCTTCGCACCAGTACGGATAATGCCGATGCTGGGAGCGTATTCCATCCATTGCGCGCGCCGCGCATCCCAGGCGCGCATCAGGCCGGAATCCATCCCCGCTCGGCTCCATAACGCAGCAACACGTCCCGCAAGGCGTGCCACCCTTGGAGCCCTCATGAACGCCAACCCCAAATTCCTGGCCGCCACCGCCGAAGTCGACGCGGCCGCCGCCGCGCCGCTGCCCATGTCGCGCAAGG
>CALGFL010000417.1 GCA_937881145.1 uncultured Bordetella sp. | reverse complement strand
GTAGGCCACATCGATCTGGCCGGCCAGGATGGCCTGGACCATGGCCGGGCCGCTCTGGAACTGCACGAGCTTGGGCGGCACGCCGTCCAAGGAAGGCAGGGCGTTCTGGCCGGCCGCGACGAACAGCTGCGCGGCAGGGAGGATGGGCAGGTAGCCGATTTCCAGAGGGGCGGCCGTTGCTGCCGAAGTCGTTGCGGTCGATGCCGCGGCGGCCAAACCCAGGGCCAGCGCGGCCCGGGCAAGAATGCGTTTCATATTCTTGAATCCAAATGCTGTAACGCCTACCAACGAGGCGTTTTATATATTTTATTTACATAACAAAATGTCCTTTATATCCATTTTGAATAAGGAAATTCGGGATTCGGCCGGTGCGGATCAGGGCGGTCGGCTTTCGACCCTATCGACGGTCTGTTCGGCATCGAAAAAGTCTCGGTCTTTTTGGTCATGCCCCGCGTTGTCTTTGCACTTGGGTCGCCGTATTTTTGCAGCCCGCCCTTGTGCAATACGGTGACCATGAAGCGATCATCAGTGTGGCGACGCTGGAAGTCATGCGAGGAGGATTGCCTCGGCGAGCGTTGGCGATGGCACTAAGAATGGGCGCAGACGTATCGGGTCGAATTGCTTGCCGATTGGGAGCTATGCCGGCAGATGCGTATGCCGAACCCTATCCAACTCTGGCTCCCGATGCCATGCATGATGCGCTCAAGACCAGCAGATGCTGGGTTGTTGAATAGCGACTTCTCTATCGTCCTGGCCGGCGGGTTTTGCCCGTCGATCGAACTTGCCAGACTGCCGCGCCTCGCGCAGCTTGGGCTCGATGATGATAGATGGCGGTTTTCATGGTGAAAATTGTGTTGCGGTTCAGTCTTCAAGAAACCGCTGAATCGCCGCCGTAAAGGCTGATGGGTCATCCTGCATCATCAGGTGGCCGCTGTCGGCCAGCGTGTGTTGCCCGGCGCATTTTTCCAGTGCCCAATCCGGCACGTTCCAGCCTGCGCGGGAGCGCTCGCCGGCCAACAGATACACCGGATGACGGTCGAACACTTGGGCCAGCGCCGTCAGGTACGCGGCGTTGTCCGTGGTCGTCACGACGGATCGGCCCATCGCGCGAAGGGTGGACGCCGGCTGATGAGCGAGCCAGCGGGCGGCGGTTTCGGCCAGATGAGGGCCCGGCACGGTCACGGAGCCGCTGATCCATGCCAGCGGGTCGGCACGGAAACCGGCCAGCATGGCGTCGGCTTCGTTCTGGCTCATCCGGCCTACCGAGGCCGACCAGAACGCGTCGGCCAACGTGAAGTTGCCTTCGACGTTCACGATCCGGCGCACGTGCCCGGGATAGGCATGAGCGAACAACATGGCGATCGCGCCGCCGACGGAATGGCCGACCACGTCGACGGGCCCGCCCTCGAAGCGGGCGTCCACAAGAGACCGCAGATGCTCGACCTGGCCCGGCAGCGATACGGCCTCGAACGGCACGGTTTGATATTGGCCGTAGCCCAGCAGATCCGGCGCGGCGTGCGGGTGCGCGTAACCGGCAACGTCCAGCGTGCCGATGAAACCGTGGACGAATAGGACGGGCGGCCGTTGGTTCATGTCGAATGCCTGCGGGTGACGGGCCCTCATCTTACCTTCGCCTGTCGGCGCCCACGCTGGCCGGGATAGGTCGCATGAGCGGTTTGCGGCTCCGGTTTTGTGTCGCCCGAATCCCCGCTACAATTCTCCAATCCTGAGGAGCGCTGCGACGTTTCCCACTGGCGGCCCGATCCGCCAGGGACCGCCAGGCTCAGGAATTCTCTTTGGGGCGTGGCGTCTGCCGCGTTCCCGCAACGGCGCTCACCTTCGTCGCATCGGCGTAAAGGTGAGCCTGTACAGGTATGTGCCTCCTTTGCCGCCGGCGCGACGCCGAGTGTCGATCAATCATTACTGGAGCACGAAACCATGACCAAACCCACCGACTACACCGTTGCCGACATGGCGCTGGCCGATTGGGGCCGCAAAGAGCTGGCCATCGCCGAAACCGAAATGCCCGGCCTGATGGCCATTCGCGAAGAGTTCGGGCCCAAGCAGCCCCTGAAGGGCGCGCGCATCGCCGGCAGCCTGCACATGACCATCCAGACCGGCGTGCTGATCGAGACGCTGGTGGCCCTGGGCGCCGAAGTGCGCTGGGCGTCGTGCAACATCTTCTCGACGCAGGACCACGCCGCCGCGGCCATCGCCGCCACCGGCACGCCGGTGTTCGCCATCAAGGGCGAGACGCTGGAACAGTACTGGGAATACACCCACAAGATCTTCGAATGGCCCGGCGAGCAGGCCAACATGATCCTGGACGACGGCGGCGACGCGACGCTGCTGCTGCACCTGGGCACCAAGGCCGAGAAGGACCTCTCGGTGCTGGCCAACCCCGGCAGCGAAGAAGAGCGCGTGCTGTTCGCGGCCATCAAGAAGACGCTGGAGCGCGATGCGAAGTGGTATTCCACGCGCCTGTCGCAGATCAAGGGCGTGACCGAAGAGACCACCACCGGCGTGCATCGCCTGTACCAGATGTCGCAAAAGGGCGACCTGGCCTTCGCCGCCATCAACGTCAACGACTCGGTGACCAAGTCCAAGTTCGACAACCTGTACGGCTGCCGCGAATCGCTAGTCGACGGCATCAAGCGCGCCACCGACGTGATGATCGCCGGCAAGATCGCCGTGGTCGCCGGCTTCGGCGACGTGGGCAAGGGCTGCGCCCAGGCCCTGGCCGCGCTGCGCGCGCAGGTGTGGGTGACCGAGATCGATCCGATCTGCGCCCTGCAGGCTTCGATGGAAGGCTACAAGGTCGTGACCATGGAAGAAGCCGCCGCGCACGCCGACATCTTCGTCACCGCCACCGGCAACTACAACGTCATCACCCGCAAGCACATGGACGCCATGAAGGACCAGGCCATCGTGTGCAATATTGGTCACTTCGACAACGAAATCGACGTCGCCTCGATCGAAAACCTCCAGTGGGAAGAGATCAAGCCGCAGGTCGATCACGTGATCTTCCCCGACGGCAAGCGCATCATCCTGCTGGCCAAGGGCCGCCTGGTGAACCTGGGTTGCGCCACGGGCCATCCGTCGTTCGTGATGTCCTCGTCCTTCGCCAACCAGACCATCGCGCAGATCGAGCTGTTCACGCGCAACGACGCCTATGCCAAGGGCCAGGTCTACGTGCTGCCCAAGCACCTGGACGAGAAGGTCGCGATGCTGCATCTGAAGAAGCTGGGCGTGAAACTGACGACGCTGACCAAGCAGCAGGCCGACTACATCGGCGTGCCGGTGCAAGGTCCGTTCAAGGCTGATCACTACCGGTACTAAGTCGAGTCGCCGTTGGTTGCGTTCCTGATCCGCCTGCGCGGGGCATCGGCGCCTCAAGAACGCAAATCAACGGCAGTCCCCACAACGACAAGCAAGACGATTGACAACAAGGAGCATCACCATGAACCTGATCCTCGTCTGGATACTGAACGCCGTGGCCCTCCTGGTCGTGGCTTACATACTCCCCGGCATTTCCGTCGCCAGCTTCGGCTCGGCCCTGATCGCGGCGCTCGTGCTGGGCCTGCTCAACATGCTGGTCAAGCCGGTGTTGATCCTGCTCACCCTGCCCATCACCATCGTCACGCTCGGCCTCTTTCTGATCGTGCTCAACGCCTTGCTGTTCTGGCTCGCCGGCTCCATTTTGCGCGGCTTTCAGGTCAGCGGCTTCTGGTGGGCCGCGGGCGGCGCCATTCTCTACAGCATCATTTCGGGTCTTTTGTCCCGCATCATTCCCTGACGGCCTGTCATGACCGATACGACTCCCGCCTATAGCCTCGAATTCTTTCCGCCACGCGATGCGGCCGGGCACGAGCGCCTGGTCGAAACCGCAAAGCGGCTGCTGGTGGTCCAACCCAAATACATCAGCGTCACCTTCGGCGCCGGCGGTTCGACGCAGGCCGGTACGGTCGAGGCCGTGCGGGCGCTGCGGACCATGGGCTGCGATGCAGCCCCGCATTTGTCGTGCATAGGCTCCACGCGCGCGCGCTTGAGCGAAATCCTGCAGGCCTACAAAGCCGAAGGCATCAAGCGCCTGGTGGCGCTGCGCGGCGACCTGCCCTCGGGCATGGGCGGCGACGGCGGCGAGCTGCGCCATGCCAGCGACCTGGTGGCCTTCATTCGCGAACAGACCGGCGACTGGTTCCACATCGAAGTGGCGGCCTATCCCGAAATGCATCCGCAGGCGCGCGATGCCGCGAGCGATCTCGGGCACTTCGCCGCCAAGGTCAAGGCCGGCGCCGATTCG
>CALGFL010000416.1 GCA_937881145.1 uncultured Bordetella sp. | reverse complement strand
ACAGGGCCAGGGATAAAAAGCGACGAAGCATGTGGTGTCTCCTCTTGCTGCGATGTTGTGGTGTGTTTGTGCAGGGGTTTGGTGCGGTGGTTCGATTCAGCGCGCCGCGACGGGCGGCGCCGCGCTGGCGAAGACCCAATTCAAGGCGGGCCGGGCGCAGGGCGGGCCGGCGTCGGCATGCTTGATGACGGGCAGCGGGGCGGATAGCTTTTCGGGATGCAGATGGATCAGATGGGCCAGCGTCCGGCTGCCTTCGAGAATGTGATGCGTGGCGACCTCGGTGGCGGTTTGCTCGTCGGCGTCCAGGATGGCTTCGACGATGTCGGCGTGTTCCTGCAACGACTGCCGCATGCGCTCCTGCTGCGCGAAGTGCCGGACCCGATAAGGCTGCGTGCGCAGGCGTATCAGCTGGATTTGCTGCACCAGGAAAGGATTGCCGCAAGCTTGATAGAGCTGCCCGTGAAAGCTTTCGTTCAGCTCGAGATAGCTTTGAGCGTCGTGCTTGGCCTGGACGCGGGTCGCGCGGCGGTGCAGGCAGGCGAGCCGCTTGCGCCGGGTCGCGCTCATGCGCTTGCAGGCCAGACCGGTGCACAAGCCTTCGAGATAGGCGAGCGTTTCGAGCATCTCGGCCAGTTCGTGCGATTCGAGCGTGGCGACGAAAATGCCGGCGCGGGGCACGACCCGTACGAATCCCTGGATGGACAACTGCAGCAGGGCCTCGCGCACCGGCGTGCGGGAGACCCGGAAGCGCTTGGCCAGGACGGCTTCGTCCAGCGCCGAGCCCGGTGCAAGCACGGAGGCGGCGATTTCCTGCTGAAGCGCTTGGTGGATGCGCGTGGTGGCGGTTCCGGGCATGTCCGAAATCCTTGCGGTCGTGACGGGGCCGACTGGCGACGCCAGGCGGCGGTGTCAACTAATGGGCTGTGCCAATTATTATGAGCGGCATTTGATATATCAACGCTACTGTCGAGAATCCAGGTCGTTATGGCTAATTTTTCGGCTTCGCCGGCACACTTGCGCGACTTCCTGGCCGGCCGCCGCCTTTTCGTATTGACCGGCGCCGGCTGCAGCACGGACTCGGGTCTGCCCGATTACCGGGACGTGGCCGGCGATTGGAAACGCAAGCCGCCCATCGATTTCCAGACCTTCATGGGCGCCGAGCTGGCGCGGGCGCGCTATTGGGCGCGCGGCCTGGTGGGCTGGCGGCGATTCGGCCATGCGCGGCCCAACGCGGCGCATCGCGCGCTGGCCGCCATGGAGCGCGGCGGCGCCGTCGCGCTTCTGGTCACGCAAAATGTGGACGGCCTGCATCAGGCCGCGGGCAGCCGCGCCGTGCTCGATCTGCACGGCCGCATGATCGAAGTGCTGTGCACCGCCTGCGGCTGGCGCGGCGCGCGGGCGCACTGGCAGGCGCAGCTGGAGGCCTTGAATCCACGATGGGTGGAGCTGGACGCTCCCGATGCCCCGGACGGCGATGCCGACCTCGACGGCCTGGATTTCGCGAGTTTCGTCGTGCCGCATTGCCCGCGCTGCGGCGGCGTCGTCAAGCCGGACGTGGTGTTCTTCGGCGAGCTGGTGCCGCGCGAGCGCTACGAGCGCGCCATGGCGGCCCTGGACCAGGCCGATGCGGTGCTGGTGGTGGGCTCATCGCTGATGGTGCACTCAGGCTACCGCTACGTGAAGGAAGCCAGTCAGCGCGGCTTGCCCATCGCGGCGATCAACCGGGGGCGCACGCGCGCCGATGACTTGCTGAGCTTGAAGGTGGAGCAGTCTTGCGCCCAGGCGCTGGGCGCGCTGTATCCCGAGCCGGCCTGATCGGGGAAATTGCGCGGAAAAAACCGCGCAATAAATCTACAACGCCTGCCGACTGCCTTGCCGGCGGTCGACCAGCAAAAGCTTGCGAACCTCTTCCCAGCTGGCTTTATCGGGAGCGATCAACAGGCCGCCATCACGGTGCGTGGGCTTGTAGGGACTGCCGTCGAAGTGGGCCGAATAGCCGCCGGCCTCCTGGTGCAGCAGCCAGCCGGCCGCGTGATCCCAGGGATGCAGCTTGTTGTAGAGCAGAACGTGGCAATGGCCCGAAGCCGCCATGCGGTATTCGTGCGCGGCGCAATGCAGCGAGGTATTGCGGGCAAAAGCGGACAGGCGGCTGTTGGCCATGTCGCGCAGATCCTTGGGCAGGCTCTTGCTGTCTATCATGCACTCCATGTCCTGCAGCGGTGCGGCTTTGGCCACCGCCAGCTGCGTCATGGCGCCGTCCTCGCGGGCCATCCACGCGCCTTCCCCGCGCACGGCAATGGCCGCATCGCGGCAGACCGGGTCGTAGATGACGCCGGCGATCACCTCGCCGCGATGGCATGCGGCGATCATCATGCCGAACAGCGGCAGCCCCATCACATAATTGCGCGTGCCGTCGATGGGGTCGACGATGAAGGCCAGGTCGGCGTCCACCAGCATGTTCAGCAGAGCAGGATTGCGCTCGGACGCTTCTTCGCCGATGAGCACCGCGCCGGGATGCAGCCTGGCCAGCCGCGCGAAGATCTGGCGCTCGGCCTCTTCGTCCGCATCGGTAACCAGATTGTGCGGCGAACCCTTGCTGCGTATCGCTTCGGGAGGCAAATTGCGAAAACGCGGCATGACGACGGACTGCGCCACTTCGGCCAGTACGACGGCAAGACGACGCGTATCGTCGCGCGAGAATGTGCGGCTCATGTCGGGGAGGGTGGATCGGGAAGGTCTTCCAATCTAGCACGACATGATGTCGGGATGCAGGTTTGGTAATTTGATTAGGTTTTGTATGGGCAGGGTTTCGACAGCATATCGGACCGCGGTCTTGCGTAAACTTACGGTAGCCTGGCCGGCGTCGGCCGCGGCTTATGGGGAGAAATGCCGGCATGACCGATGAAGCGAGCACCTTGCCGCCCGAAGTGATGGCGTCCGTGGCCTATATGGAGGGCCGGCGGGTGTGCGACGTGCCCGTCGAGGACATCCCCTCCTATGTCGGCCGCGACGACAGCCTGCTCTGGACGGGCCTGCGCGAGCCCACCGAAGAACTGCTGACGCGCGTGCTGGCGCAAATCGGCGCGGATCCGCGCTGCCGCGAAGACATGCTGGAGACGCACACGCGGCCCAAGGTGCTCGACTACGGCAATATGTTGCTGGTGGTGGCCATCATGGTCGAAGTCGAGGCCGAGCGCCCGCTGTTCGGCGAAACCCAGCTGCTCATCGGCGAAGGTTTTCTGCTGACCGTGCGGCGCGGTTCGGTGGCGCCCTATGCGGGCCTGCGCGCGCGCCTGGAAGCGGTTCCCGGCCTGCTCAGGCGCGGCAGCGACTATGTAGCGGCCGAACTGCTCGATCTGCTGGTGGATCGCTATGCGGTGGCCTTGCACAAGCTCGAAGCCCAGGTCGAAGCGGCCGAGCAAAAGCTGCTGATCCGCGGCACCAGCATGGCCGACATCCGCAAGCTCTATCGCCAGCGCCGCGATCTGCTGCGCATCCACACCGCGGTGGCGCCCATGGTCGAGATCTGCCGCCGGCTGTCGCGGGTCGAGATGGCTCCCATCGACGCGCAGGCCCGGCCGTATTTCGGCGAGGTGGCCGACCGCGTGCAGCGCATCGACGAACTCATCAACGCCCTGCGCGAGGCCCTGGTGTTCGCCTTCGAAGCCAGTCAGATGATGGCGCAGGCGCAGCAGAACGACACCACGCGCAAGCTGGCGGCCTGGGCGGCCATACTGGCCGTGCCCACCGCCATTGCAGGAATCTACGGCATGAACTTCGAGTTCATGCCCGAGCTCAAATGGCACGGCGGCTATTTCGTGATCCTGGGCGTCATGGCGACGATCTGCACGACGCTGTATTGGCGGTTCCGCCGGGCGGGATGGCTGTGATGCTCTGCCGAGGAAAAACGCGTTGAACGACGATTCTCCTCCTCCTCGCGGCCCCATGGGCGGCATCCCCAAGCGCCGGCATGCGGGCTTCGGCGCGAGCCTGCTGGTCGTGGCGCTGGCCGCGACGCTGCTGCAATTTCTCACCACGAGCGGGCCCGGCGCGGTGCATACCTCCGCGCCGAATGGCCCGGTGCCCGAGGGCACCTACGAACTGCTCGGAAAAGTGGTCAACGTGACCGACGGCGACAGCGTCACGCTGCTGACCGACGACGGCAAGCAGCACCGCATTCGCCTGGACAGCATCGATGCGCCGGAAAAAGAACACGGCCCCGACGAACCCGGCCAACTTTACGCCGAGCAGGCGCGCGGGCACCTGGCTTCGCTGGTGGCCGGCAAGCGCCTCACGGCGCGCTGCTATGGCAACGATCAATACCGGCGCGAAGTCTGCGCCTTGATGCTGGACGACGGCTCGTCGGCCAACCGTGCCCAGGTCGCCAGCGGCTATGCGTGGGCCTATACGGCGCGGCACGACGCCTACTTGCGCGACGGCGCCATGCCCGTGCTGCAGCGCCGGGCCAAAGAGGCCGGCCTGGGATTATGGTCTCAGCAAGGCCCCACCGCGCCCTGGAAATGGCGTTACGACTGCTGGAAGCAGCAGCGGTGCGATTGATGCCGCGCACGTTCAAGGTCGCGACGGCCTTCGCGGTTGCCGCGCTGGCCCTGCTGGCCGGTTTGTCGGACTGCTCGCGGGGCAACGCCATCAACAGCCCATATCCCGCTGGCAGCCTGGCCGGCAATACGCTCTTCACTGCCTTTGTCGGCCGCTCGCCCAAGTATCTCGATCCGGCCAGTTCCTATTCGACCGACGAGACGCCCTATACCTACAACATCTACGAAACGCTCTACGGCTACCACTACCTGAAGCGGCCTTACACGCTGGTGCCGCGCGCGGCAGCCTCGATCGATCCGCCGCAATATCGGGACGCGCAAGGCCACGCGTTGCCCGCGGACGCGCCGGGGGACCAGATTGCCGAGAGCGACTATACCATCCGCCTCCGCCCCGGCATACGCTATCAGCCGCATCCGGCGCTGGCCCGCCGCGCCGACGGCAGCTACGTCTACGATCCCGTGCCGGCCGAGGTGCTCGCGCATGCCTACGCCATCACCGACTTCAGGCAGACGGGCACGCGCGAACTGACGGCCCAGGACTACGTCTACGGTTTCCGGCGGCTGGCCAGCCCGCGCGTGGTCTCGCCCATCTATGCCTTGATGGCGCAATATGTAGTGGGCCTGAAGGAGTACGGCGACGCCCTGCGCAAGCGCGACGCGGCGCTGCGCCAGGCACTCCCGCCAGGCACGCGCGATCTGCCCTGGCTGGACCTGCGCGAGCCCGACGGTTTCGACGGCGTGCAGGCGCTGGACGACCACACGCTGCGCATCCGCGTGAAAGGCAAGTATCCGCAGTTCAAGTACTGGCTGGCCATGACCTTCACCGCGCCGGT
>CALGFL010000415.1 GCA_937881145.1 uncultured Bordetella sp. | reverse complement strand
CAGCTCGCACAAGATTTCCGAGATCGTTTCGGTGATCGACGGAATTGCCTTCCAGACCAACATCCTGGCGCTGAACGCCGCGGTGGAAGCGGCACGCGCGGGCGAGCAGGGCAAGGGCTTCGCGGTGGTGGCGGGCGAAGTGCGCAGCCTGGCCCAGCGCAGCGCGCAGGCGGCCAAGGAAATCAAGCTGCTGATCGAAGACTCGGTGGGCAAGGTAACCGTGGGTTCGGGCCAGGTGGAGCGCGCCGGCGCGACCATGCAGGAGATCGTGGCCTCGGTCAAACGCGTGACCGACATCATGGGCGAGATCTCGGCGGCTTCGGAAGAGCAGGCGCGCGGCATCGATCAGGTCAACCGCGCCGTGACGCAAATGGACGAGACGACGCAGCAGAACGCGGCGCTAGTGGAGCAGGCCGCTGCCGCGGCCAGTTCCTTGCAGGATCAGTCCGGCAAGCTGGCTGAAGCCGTCGCGATATTCAAGCTCGCCACGGGCGAGGTGATAGACATGCCCGCATCGTCTTTGCCGCATGGCGGCGGTCCGATTCTGGCGGCATAGAGACAGGCGCTGCAGTATGAGCGAAAAACGGGCCACGCCCGTTTTTTTGCCGCGGTTTCTAATGACCTGCCAAACCCGAGATCAGGTGGTCCAAGGTCTCGAAGCCCTGCTGGAACAGGGCTTCGAAGTAAGCCCCCGAGTGCGGCAACACGCTGGTCAGAAGCAGCATGCCGGATATCAGCGTGACCGGAAAACCTATCGAGAATACGGTCAACTGTGGCGCGGCGCGGTTCAGGATGCCCATGGCCAGGTTCATGACCAGCAGGGCGCAGATCAGCGGCAGGGACAACAGCAAGCCGTATGAAAAAATAGCGGCGCCCCATTGGATGACGACGCCCCAGCCGTTGCGGTCCAGAACCTCCAGGCCTATGGGCAGGACATCGAAGCTGTGGACCAGCGCGGACAGCATCAGGAGATGCCCATCGAAGACCAGAAACAGCATGGTCGTGACGATGCTCAGGAACTGCGAAAGCACCGCGGTGTTGGCGCCGTTGGCCGGATCGAAGATCTGAGCGAATGACAGGCCCATTTGCAGGCCGATGAACTCACCGCCGATTTCCACCGCGGTGAAGATGATCTGCATGACGAAACCCATGGCCAGGCCGATCGCAGTCTGTTGCGCTGCTACCAGCAGCGCCTCCCAGGAATTGATGTCGATGTGCGGGATGTTGCCGATCGCCGGGGCAATGGCTACCGTCAGCAGAAAGGCCAGGCCGATCTTGACCAGATTAGGTACGGCCCCGTGAGAGAACACGGGCGCGACGAGGATCAGCCCGGTCAGGCGCATGAAGGGCCAGAGAAAATGGCCTATCCAGCCGTTTAGCTGGTCCATGGTGAAGGAGATCATGGCGCAATCGTGCGGCGCGTCCCGATAGCCTGTCGGGTCAGGATACCAGCGAGGGGATTTGGGTGATGATCTGGCGCAGGTAATCGACCATCAGGCTGAGAAGCCAAGGACCGAGCACCACCAGGCCCACGCAGATGGCCAGCAGTTTGGGAATGAACGACAGCGTCATTTCGTTGATCTGCGTGGCGGCCTGGAACACGCTGATCACCAGGCCCACCACCAGGCTGATGAGCAGGAGCGGGGTGGCCATGGCCAGCGCGACTTTCATGGCCTGGTAGGCCAGCGTCATGACGGTTTCGGCGGTCATCGCGGTTCTTTTCCCGAATTCATTGATAGAAGCTCTTGGCCAGCGAGCCCATCAGCAAGTGCCAGCCGTCGGCCAGCACGAAAAGCATGAGCTTGAAAGGCAGAGAGACCGACGCAGGCGGCACCATCATCATGCCCAGTGCCATGAGAGTGCTGGCCACCACCATGTCGATGATAAGAAAGGGGATGAAGATGGTGAAGCCGATCTGGAAAGCAGTCTTGAGCTCGCTGGTGACGAAGGCCGGGACCAGGATGCTCATGGGCGTCTGGCTCGGATCGTTGAGTGCGGGTGTCTTGGCCAGGTCGGCGAACAGCTTCAGATCGGTCTCGCGCGTCTGATGCAGCATGAAGGCGCGCAGCGGCACGCTGGCGCGGTCCACCGCTGTCTCGAAGGAAATGGTGTTGTTCGACAGGGGTTTGTACGCGTCGGTGTAGATTGTATTGAACACCGGCGACATCGTGTAGAAAGTCAGGAACAGCGCCATGCCCAGCAACACCATATTGGGTGGCGTGGATTGCGTGCCCATGGCCGTGCGCAAAAAGCCCAGCACGATGATGATGCGGGTGAAGCTGGTCATCATCAGCAGCGCCGCCGGCAGGAACGTCAGCGAGGTCATCAGCAGCAGGGTCTGCATGCTGAGCGAGTATGTCTGCACGCCGCCGGGACCGGGCGTGGTCGTCAAGGCGGGCAGGGTGGCCTGGGCTAGGGTAGTGCCGGGAAAGAGAGCCAGGCCGATCAGCGCCAGAAGAGCATAGCGAAGCCAGACCGGATGCTGGCGCGGTTTCAACGGCAAAGCGGTCAGACCGGGGCGTGAAAAAACAGGCAGCATGGCGATGAAAGAGAGCGAATGGCGGCTCAGGGACGCTTGAGCGCTTTGCCGAGTTTCGCGGCCAATGCCTGGGAAAAATCGGAACGGGCGGCAGGTCCAGGCGTGTCGGGTGTCGCTTGCGCCGGCATGGTATGCAGAAGGGTGATGCCGGCGGCAGTCTGGCCCAGCACCAGCCAGGTGTCCTGTGTCTGGACAACCAGCACATTCTGGCGCGGACCCAGCGACAAGCGGGAGATGAGTTTCAAGCCAGCGCCGCCGCCTTGACGGGCGGCAAAGCCGCTGCGCCGCGCCATCCAGGCCATGACCAGGATCACCGCCACGACCAGAACCAAACCCAGCGTGGTGCGCAGGATGGCGTCTTGCATCATGCCAGCCCTTGCCCGCTTGCCTGCAGAAGGCCGAGACCTTCCTCGGGAACCAGGGATGCGATGGGCGCGAGAGTCGTCATCTCAACGCCGGCTGTTGAGCCGATTCAGGCGCTCGGACGGCGTGATGATGTCGGTCAGGCGGATGCCGTATTTTTCTTCGACCACGACGACTTCGCCTTGGGCAATGAGGTAGCCGTTGACGAAGATGTCCATGGGTTCACCGGCCAGCGCTTCGAGTTCGACGATGGATCCCTGGCCCAGCTGGAGCAGGTTCTTGATGGTCAGACGGGTGCGGCCCAGCTCGACCGTGAGCTGGACGGGGACGTCCATGATCAAGTCGATGTCGGTGCCGCTGGCGGCGGCTTCGCCGCCGGCGAGCGGCTTGAATACGGATTGCGCCGCGGATTGGGGAGCCGGAGCCGCGGGCTGGGGCGCGGCTTCGGAACTCGCGCGCAGTCCGTCCGCCTGGGTGGGAGGTACGGAGCGGGCCTGCTCGGCGAGAGCCGCGGACCAGTCGTCGGCGGCGGACGCGGCGGGCTGGGCAGGCGTGCCTGCGGCCTGCTCGGCCAAAGCCTCGG
>CALGFL010000414.1 GCA_937881145.1 uncultured Bordetella sp. | reverse complement strand
AGCTATCAATACCCGCAAGACGACAAGGCGAACGCGGCTTTGCAGCAAACCTTCGACAAACTGGCCGACACGCATCCGGAGAAGAACCCGGTGCTGCACATCGAGCACCGCGAAATCAAGGCGCTGGCGCTCGCCGGCACGGTAGTGTGGTTCGACTTTGCCACGCTATGCGGCGGACCGCGCTCGCAGAACGACTATCTGGAGCTGGCCAGCCGCTTCAACGCCGTGATCCTGTCGGGCGTGCCGCGCATGGGCCCGCGTCACCAGTCCGAAGCGCGCCGCTTCACCTGGCTGATCGACGTGTTCTACGACCACAAGGTCAAGCTCATCATGTCGGCGCAATGTCCGCCCGAAGAGCTTTATACCGAAGGGGCGTTCGCCAACGAATTCCAGCGGACGGTGTCGCGCATCCTGGAAATGCAGTCGAAGCAATACCTGGAATCGGAGCGCCGGCATACCGTCGACCTGTAGGTCAGTCGCCGTTCGCGCGGCCGACCCTGTACGCCGGACCGTCGGCTTACTGCACCGTGCGGTTGCGCCCGTCGCGCTTGGCGAGATAGAGGTTTTCGTCGGCGTGGGGGAACAGGCTCCAGACCGTCTTTTCCAGGTTGATGCCGGTTTGCTCGGTATGGGCGATGCCGATGCTGATGGTGACCGGCACGTCGCGCCGCTCGTGCATGAGCGGCGTGTCGGCGATCGCCAGGCGCACCGTGTCGGCCAGCGCGTAGAAGACCGGCGGCGCGTAGCCGAAACAGACCACCATGAATTCTTCGCCGCCGATGCGGCTGATCAGTCGCGGCTCGGGAACGGTGTCGTGGACGATGGTGGCGATGTGCTTCAAGACCTGGTCGCCGCAGGCGTGGCCGAAGCTGTCGTTGATTTTCTTGAAGTGATCGACGTCGATCAGCATCATGTTGATGCTGGTCTCGCGGTATTCGCGCTGCGCGGTGTATTTGTTCAACGCGTCGTCCAGGCCGAAGCGCGACAAGGTGCTGGTCAGAAAGTCGTAGCTGGCCTGTTGCCTGAGCTTGAAGTTGAGCTTGCGTATGGTGCTCATATTGATGGCGATGAGTAGCGGGCTGAGGATCGCCGCGGCGATCGCCAGGCGCAACAGTGAGAGCAGATAGGGAATGCTATGGCCCCACAAGCCGACGAGACTGGAAACGTGGGCCGAGGCAACGATCAGCTGCACGCCGCCGGTGCTCAGGATAATGAGCTGCACCAGCCACAGCGGATAGGAAATGGCGCACCAGGTCAGCGCCGGCAGTACCAGCATCAGAATGAGGAAAGGCCCGATCGACAGGCTCAGGCCTATCGAGATCAGCAGGCACAAGAGCGGCAGCATGTTGCGCCACGTCAATATGATCGGGCGCTCGATGCGGACCGCTCCGCCGAACAGGCTCAGCAGGAAGGGCAGGCACAGTATCGACGTGTAGAACTGCTCGGTGAACCAGCCGAACAAGGCCTGCCCCAGTTGGGCATAGGCGAAGTGCGTGGCCTGCTGCGACGGCCCGCCCACCGCGGCGCAGGCGGCCGAGGCGACCAGACAGGCCAGGATCAGTTGAAGAAATGCGGCGAAATCGTTCTGCCCTTGCCTGATGAGCTTGACGCGGGATAGCCATGGAGCCAGGACAACGACGAAGGCGATGTTGGCCGCGTTGAACATGAAAGTGGGCAGGCCCCAGCCCCAGTGCAGATAGTCCTGGAGAATCAGGCCCGCATAAGTGGCGATATAGGCTGTCGGCCTGCGGGCCAGGTTCATGCGGTGGATCAGCGCCGCGGCGGCCGCGTTGGCGGGCCAGAACACCGATAGGTTCAAGGCCGAGATGCGGGTATGGGTGCCCAGCAGACCCAACGCGAACGCGACGAAGAAAAGAAAAAGATAAGGCGTATACCGAGGACTTTCTTTCAAAGGGAGAAAGCGGGGTTGCATGTCGGGAGCCGGATCTTGCTGGTTGTCTAGGCGCGTACGGATCGATATTAGCGTAATCGGCCTGTGATTCAGGCGACATCCGCCCGGGTCAACCCCGGCGCGTTAAACTTGCGCGCATTCCTTTCCCCGCATTTATCTCATTCCGTACGCATTCATGAATACGCGCGTTCTCACCGGCATCACCACCACTGGCACGCCCCACCTGGGCAATTACGCCGGCGCCATCCGCCCTGCCGTGCGGGCCAGCATCCAGCCCGGGGTGGATGCCTTCTTTTTCCTGGCCGACTATCACGCGCTCATCAAATGCGACGATCCCGCCCGCGTGGCGCGTTCGCGCCTGGAGTTGGCGGCGACCTGGCTGGCCTGCGGCTTGGATCCGGAACGCGTGACCTTCTACCGGCAGTCGGACATACTCGAGATTCCCGAGCTGACCTGGCTGCTGACCTGTGTCACGCCCAAGGGCCTGATGAACCGCGCGCACGCCTACAAGGCGTCGGTGGACGCCAATGTGCACAAGAGCGTCGATCCGGACGACGGCATCACCATGGGCCTGTTTTCGTATCCCATCCTGATGGCCGCCGATATCGTGATGTTCAACGCGCACAAAGTGCCGGTGGGCCGCGACCAGGTGCAACATCTGGAGATGGCGCGCGATATCGCGGACCGCTTCAATCGCCTGTATGGCAGCGATTTCTTCGTCCTGCCCGAAGTGCAGATCGAGGAGGAAGTGGCCACGCTGCCGGGCCTGGACGGGCGCAAGATGTCCAAGAGCTACAACAACACCATTCCGCTTTTCGAGGGCGGCGCCGCGGCGCTGCGCGCGGCCATCATGCGCATCGTGACGGACTCGAAGCAGCCGGGCGAACCCAAGGACGCGCATGGCTCGCACCTGTACACGCTCTACCGCGCCTTCGCCACGACGGCCCAGAGCGAGGCCTTTCGCAAGCAGCTGGAAGCGGGCATGGGCTGGGGCGACGCCAAGCAGGCGCTGTACGAGAAGCTGGAAGGCGAGCTCGCGCCCATGCGCGAACGCTACGACGCGCTGATCGCCAATCCGGCCAGGCTGGAAGAGATCCTGATGGCGGGCGCGACCAAAGCGCGCAAGCTGGCCACGCCGGCCATCGAGCGTTTGCGCGAAGCCGTGGGCCTGCGCAATTTGAACGCGGGCGCGGTGAAGAAGGCGGCCAAGACCGAGAAGGCCGCCAAGGGCGCGCGCTTCGTGAGTTTTCGCGAACAAGACGGCAGCTTCCGTTTCCGGTTGATGGCGGCCGGCGGCAATGAATTGCTGACTTCGATTCCGTATGCCGATGCCAAGCAGGCGGGTGCGGTCGTCAAGCGCTTGCCGGCCGATGCGGCATTGCAGGCGCAAGGGGACGGCTTCGTCGCGTTGCTCGATGGCGTGACAGTTGCCCAATCCGCAGCCGGCGCGACATTGGAGCAAGCGCAGGCGGCATTGGCTTGGCTCGCGCAGGCGTGACGCGTTATTGAACGCGCCCGCTACGATCTCGGCGGGCGCGGCGCGCGGTTCAGGCCCTCGATTACGTGTTGCGCCCGCGGAACACCGGCGCGGCAAAGCCGCCGCCGATGGCGCCGGACAGCGCGATGCCGGCTTGCGTGACAGCCGGGTTGAGGCAGGCCTGCCTCAGCGCCTGAGTTTGGCGAAGGCGTCGGCCATTGCGCTGTTCGCGAGGCCGCCTCGGCCCGCGTCGCCTTGAGGCTTGCGCTGGCCGCCCTGGCCGCCGC
>CALGFL010000413.1 GCA_937881145.1 uncultured Bordetella sp. | reverse complement strand
AGTCGCGCTCGCCCAGGTGGATCGCGTTGCCCTGGCCGTCGGCCAGCACCTGGATCTCGATGTGGCGCGGGTTCTCCAGGAACTTCTCCATGTACACCTGCGGGTTGCCGAACGCCGCGCGCGCTTCCGCGCGCGTGGTGGCGATCGCGTTGCCGAGGTGCGCCTCGGTGTGCACCACGCGCATGCCGCGCCCGCCGCCGCCGCCGGCGGCCTTGATGATGACCGGGTAGCCCACTTCGCGGGCGATGCGCATGATCTCCTGCGGGTCGTCGGGCAGCGCGCCTTCGGAGCCGGGCACCACCGGCACGCCGGCTTCGATCATGGCACGCTTGGCGCAGACCTTGTCGCCCATCATGCGGATGGTTTCGGGACGCGGGCCGATGAAGACGAAACCGCTCTTTTCCACGCGCTCGGCGAAATCGGCGTTCTCGGAAAGAAAGCCGTAGCCAGGGTGGATGGCTTCGGCGTCGGTCACCTCGGCGGCCGAGATGATGGCCGGCATGTTGAGGTAGCTTTCGCGCGAAGGCGCGGGGCCGATACAGACCGATTCATCGGCCAGGCGCACGTACTTGGCGTCGCGGTCGGCCTCGGAGTGCACGACCACCGTCTTGATGCCCAGCTCGCGGCAAGCGCGCTGAATGCGCAGGGCGATCTCGCCGCGATTGGCGATCAGTATTTTTTCGAACATGGGAGTCGACTATCAGCCAATGACAAACAGGGGCTGGCCGTATTCGACCGGCTCGCCGTTCTCGACCAGGATTTCCTTGATGACGCCCGACTTGTCGGCCTCGATCTCGTTGAGCAGCTTCATCGCCTCGATGATGCAGAGGGGGTCGCCTTCCTTGACAGCCTGGCCCACCTGGACAAAAGGCGAAGCACCGGGGTTGGGCGCGCGGTAGAAGGTGCCGACCATGGGTGCCTTGACCGCATGGCCCTGGATGGCGGCCGGGACGGCTTCCGCGACCGGAGCCGCCCCGGCGGGCGCGGCCGCCATGGCGACGGGCGCGACGGCCTGGTTGTAGGCCACGGGCTGGACGGTCTGCGAAAACTTGACGATGCGAACCTTGCCCTCGCCTTCGGTGATTTCGAGTTCGGCGATGCCGGACTCGGCCACCAGGTCGATCAGGGTCTTGAGTTTACGGAGGTCCATAGAAGGCTATTCCAGAGTGATTGTTGTGATCGGACGGCCTGGCCGCCCCGCGTAAAGATCGAAACGACGGGACCGGTCAATGGCCCGCCGCGTAGCGCAACGCGGCTTCGTAGCCGTCGGCGCCCAAGCCGCTCACCAGTCCCACCGCGATGTCTGACAGGTAGGAGTGATGCCGGAACGGCTCGCGTTTATAGATGTTCGACAAATGTACTTCAATGAAGGGAATGCCCACGCCGGCCAGCGCGTCGCGTATCGCCACGCTGGTGTGGGTGTAGGCGGCCGCGTTGATGATGATGAAGTCGGTACCGTCGCCGGCGGCGGCCTGGATGCGCCCGACCAGCTCGCCTTCGTGATTGCTTTGCCAGGCCGCCAGCTTGACACCCAGCTCGCCGGCCAGCGTCGCCAAACCCGCATCGATCTGCGCCAGGGTGCGGCTGCCGTAGATGCCGGGCTCGCGTGTGCCGAGCAGGTTCAGATTGGGGCCATGCAGGACGAGTACGCTATGCGCCATGAACGTCGTCGAAAAATATGCAACAAACCGCCTTTTTACGCCAGGTTGGACCTGGTTGTCCAACGGGAGGGGCTATGCGCGGCAATCAGACCAGACTCGCCAGAGTGTTGTGGACATCGTCTGGCCTGATTTTACCGAGTACGGAACGTTTTACGCTGCCATCTGCTGTCAAAATTAGGGTAAACGGCAGGCCTGCCGCCGTGTCGCCCAAATCGCGCAGCGTATCGATGCCTGAAGTTCCCAGTACCAGCAAAGGATAAGAAACCGGCACCTTGAGCAGAAATTTGCGTATCTTGACGGCAGTATCAATACCGATGCCGATGAACTGAATCCGCGGAAACTGTTTCTGCAGCGCATCGAGTTCCGGCATTTCTCTGACACAGGGCGCGCACCAGCTCGCCCAGAAATTCAGCAGCATCGGGCGGCCTTGCCAGTCCGCCAGGCGGCGCGTGGCGCCTTGCAGGTCGGCCATGGGGCGGGCGCGCAAAGCAGCGAGCGCGGCGGCCGTGGTCGGCTGCACCGCGGGCACCGCGGCCCAGGCCGGTTCACCCGTGGCTCCGGCCGCCAGCGCGGCGATCAGGCCGGCCCCCTTGTGAAGCAGTTGACGACGATTCATGGCGCGATCATACCCTTGCACGCCGTCGCGGGACATTCGGCCTAACCTCTACAATGCGGGCAGGAGAATCTCATCCCATGCACCTGCACATTCTTGGCGTCTGCGGCACTTTCATGGGCGGGCTGGCGCTGATCGCGCGTTCGGCCGGCCACAAAGTCACCGGCTGCGACACCGGCGTCTACCCCCCGATGAGCACCCAGCTGGCCGAGCAGGGCATAGAGCTGATCGAAGGCTGGGACCCGGCCCAGATGGCGCTCAAGCCCGATCTGTACGTGATCGGCAACGTGATCACCCGCGGCAATCCGCTGATGGAAGCCATCCTGAACGCGAACGTGCCCTATGTTTCCGGCCCCCAATGGCTGGGCGACCACGTCCTGCCGGGCCGGCACGTGCTGGCCGTGGCCGGCACCCACGGCAAGACCACCACCAGCTCCTTCCTGGCCTGGATCCTGGAATGCGCCGGCCTGCGGCCCAATTTCCTGATCGGCGGCGTGGCGCCGGACTTGCGGGTGTCCGCGAGATACGCCCCCGAAGCGCGGCACTTCGTCATCGAAGCCGACGAGTACGACACGGCTTTCTTCGACAAGCGCTCCAAGTTCGTGCACTACCGGTCGCGCACGGTCGTTCTGAACAACCTCGAATACGATCACGCGGACATCTTCCCCGATCTGGCCGCCATCGAGACCCAATTCCATCACCTGGTGCGCACCATCCCCACGCAGGGGCGCATCGTGGCGCCCACCCACGACGAAGCGCTGGAACGCGTGCTCAAGCGCGGCTGCTGGTCGGAGCTGGTGCGGTTCGGCGCCGGACCGTCCCAGGCCATGGGCGCCGCGTGGACAGCCGGCGAGCCGGCACACGACGGCGCCTTCGCGGTCTTGCGCGACGGCAAGGAACTGGGCTCGGTGCGTTGGACATTGACCGGCGAACACAACCGCCGCAACGCCCTGGCAGCCCTGGCCGCGGCCGAACACGCCGGCGTGCCGGCCGCCGACGGCATTGCCGCCCTGTCGCGCTTTGCCGGCGTAAAACGCCGCATGGAGCTGCGCGGCACGGCGCGCGGCATCAAGGTATACGACGATTTCGCCCACCACCCCACGGCGATCGCCACCACCCTGGCCGGCCTGCGCCGCCAGGTCGGCGGCGCGCGCATCCTGGCCGTGCTGGAGCCGCGCTCGAACACCATGAAGCTGGGCACCATGGCGGCGCGCCTGCCCGAATCGCTTGCCGAGGCCGACATGGCCTTCATCTACGGCGAACGCGAGGGCAAGCACGCGCTCGGCTGGGATCCGGCCGAGGTGCTGGCGCCGCTGGGCGGCAAGGCCGACAACTACGGTAATTTGGACGATCTCGTCGCCGCCGTGACACGTGCCGCCAGGGAAGGCGACCATATAGTCGTCATGAGCAACGGCGGGTTCGGCGGGGTGCATCAGAAATTGCTGGATGCCTTGGCTTTGAGGGGACGAGGAGCTGTTTGAGTTCTTGAACGACGAGCCACCATGAAAAACCGCATCCTCTACCTGCACGGCTTTCGCTCCTCCCCCGCCTCGTTCAAAGGCAGGATGATGGAGCAGGCCCTGGCCGAGCGCGGTCTCTCGCACATCTGGGCCGCTCCGCAACTGCCCGCCAGCCCCAAGGCCGCCATCGACCTGGCCCTGGGCCTCGCGCAAGCCCAGCTCAAAGAAGACGACGGCCCCGGCAACGACGCCTCCAGGCTGACCGTCATCGGTTCCTCCCTGGGCGGCTACTACGCCACCTGGCTCGCCGAAAAGCTGGGCTGCAAAGCCATCCTCCTGAACCCCGCCGTGCACGCGGCGCGCGACCTGACGCCCGCGGTCGGCGAACATCGCATGTATCATTCGGACGCGCCGTTCACGTTCCTGCCGGAATACCTGGACGAACTGGCCGCGCTGCACGTGGATACGCCGACGCGATTGCAACGGTATTTTCTTGTCGCCGCCACCGGCGACGAAGTGCTCGACTGGCGCGAAATGCGCGAACGCTACGCCGGCTGCCGGGAACACATTGTGCAAGGCAGCGACCACGGGCTGTCGAACTTCGCCGAGCTGCTCCCCGAAGTCCTGGCATTTGCCTTGGAATAGTTTCCCCATCATGTACGTGTATTACGAAGACGACGGCAGTTTCAAAGCCGCCCATATCCTGTCCGAAGCGGATGCCACCCTGCAGGTCGAATCCGACTCGGGCAAGCGCAGCAAAATCAAGCGCTCAGCCGTGCTGTTCTCGTTCGACGCGCCCGCGCCCGCCGAATTGATGCCTGCCGCGACCGCGCTGGCCGAAGACATCGATCTGCAATTTTTGTGGGAATGCGCGCCGCAGGAAGAATTTGCCGCCACCGCGCTCGCCGCCGATTATTTCGGCCATGCCCCATCGCCCGTCGAGCAAGCGGCGCTGATGCTGCGCCTGCATGGCGCGCCCGCGTATTTTCATCGCCGCGGCGCCGGACGCTATCGTCCCGCGCCGCCCGATATCCTGGCCGCCGCACTCGCCGCCCTCGAGAAAAAGCGCCAGCAAGCCGAACAGCAACAGCAGTGGGTGGACGAGATGGCCGGTGGCAAGTTGCCCGAGCCCATCGCGCAAGCGGCCGAGTCCCTGCTGGTCAAGCCCGACAAGAATTCGCAAGCGTGGAAGGCCTTGGACGCCGCCTGCGTCACGCTGCAAAAGACGCCCGAGCGCCTGCTGCTGGAACTGGGCGCCTGGCCGCACGCGCTGGCCCTGCACAAGCGCCGCTTCCTGGCCACGCACTTTCCGCGCGGCACGGGCTTTCCCGATATGGCGCCCCCCCCCCTCGAGCGCGAACTGCC
This sequence comes from uncultured Bordetella sp., assembly GCA_937881145.1. GTDB lineage: Bacteria > Pseudomonadota > Gammaproteobacteria > Burkholderiales > Burkholderiaceae_B > Bordetella. The sequence continues at coordinate 2,769 of CALGFL010000413.1, read as the reverse complement.
GCTGGCCGACGCGGAGATCGATACGATCGACGATGTCACCACCACGGAAATCGACGATGCTTTTTCGGTCGAGCATCTGTCGGATGGCCGAGTGCGCATTGGCGTGCACATCGCGGCGCCGGCGCTCGGCATCGAGCGCGGCGACGCGGTCGATGCGATCGCGCGCGGGCGTCTGTCGACCGTCTACATGCCGGGCGACAAGATCACGATGCTGCCCGACGACGTCGTCGAGGCGTTCACGCTGAAGGAAGGCGGATTGCGTCCGGCGTTGTCGCTGTATGTGATCGTGAATCGCGAGACGCAGGATATCGTCGCGAGCGAGACGCGTGCCGAGCGCGTGTTCGTGAAAAACAACCTGCGGCACAACACGCTCGATGAACTGGTTAACGAAGCGTCGCTTGCCGCGGGCACGGGCGAGTATCCGCACAAGGAGGACATCGCGGTGCTGTGGCCGTTCGCGCAGGCGCTGTTCGAAAAGCGCCAGCAGGCGCGCGCCGGCTATGGCCTGAAGCGCGAGGTGCAGCGCAATACCGACTTCAACTTCTACGTGGAAGGCGAGCACGTCACGATCACGCCGCGCCGTCGCGGTTCGCCGCTGGATACGATCGTCGCCGAACTGGCGATTCTCGCGAACTCGTCGTGGGGCGCGTTCCTGCACGACCACGGCGTGCCGGGCATCTATCGCTCGCAGCGTGCGTTCGGCGCGCCGAGCGGCCCGAAGCGCACGCGCATGCAGACGTCCGCCGCGCCGCACGAAGGGCTCGGCGTCGCGCAGTATGCGTGGAGCACGTCGCCGCTGCGCCGTTACGTCGACCTGGTGAACCAGTGGCAACTGCTCGCGTGCGTGCAGCACGGTGTGACCGCGAAGCTCGCGGCGCCGTTCAAGCCGAAGGACGCCGATCTGTTCGCCGTGGTGCAGGGTTTCGACGACACGTACACCGCGTATGCCGACCACCAGCGCCGGATGGAGTACTTCTGGTGTTTGCGCTGGCTGCGTCAGGAAGGAAAGAAGCAGGTGGTGGCTTCGGTGGTGAAGGGCGACCTCGTGCGCCTCGAGGAAATCCCGCTGCTGCTGCATGTGCCGGGGCTTGGCGTGCATGCGCGCGGCACGAGGCTGCTGATGGAAGTGATGTCGCTCGATGAGCTGACGGTCGAGGCGTCGGTGCGTCTCCTGCACGTGCTCGATGCGCCGCAGGTGACGAGCGGCGCCGACACCGCCGAAGCCGACGAGGCCGACGAAGGTGAGGAAGAACTGATCGACGCCGCCGACGATTCCGCGGAAAGCGAAGCCGAAGCGCAGGCCGAAGCCGGCGACGCGGAGGGTGGAGAAGTCGTCGACGGAGAAGGCGACGGTGCGGGCGATGCGGCTGCATCTTCAGAACAGCAGATCACGGAGCCCGGACGATGAGCACCAACGTACACGTACACGCCGATGTGGGCGCGGCACGCGACCGATACGCGGTGATCGGCAATCCGGTTGCGCATAGCAAGTCGCCGTATATTCATGCGCGATTTGCCGAGCAGACGGGCGAGCCGGTCGAGTACACCCATGTGCTCGCGCCGGTCGATGGTTTCGTGCATCACGTGCGCGCGTTCATCGACGCGGGCGGGCGGGGCATGAACGTGACTGTGCCGTTCAAGCTCGACGCGCACGCGTTTGCCGACCGGCTGTCGCCGCGCGCGGCTGCCGCTGGCGCCGTGAACACACTGAGTTTCCGCGAAGACGGCATCCATGGCGACAACACCGACGGCGTGGGCCTCGTGCGTGACATCGAGGTGAACCTGGGCGTTGCGTTGAAGGGTGCGCGCATTTTGCTGCTGGGTGCGGGCGGGGCCGCGCGCGGCGTCGTGCTGCCGATGCTCGACCGGCTGCCGCGGACGCTGACGATCGTCAACCGCACGTCGGCGAAGGCTGATGAGCTGGTTGAGCAATTCGCCGCGGCGGCGCGGGACGTCGATTGTGAGCGGACGGGCGGCAGCGCGAAGGCGATTCAGCCGCACGCGTACGACGTGATCGTCAACGCGACTGCGGGCAGCCTCGATGCTGCGCTTCCCGAGTGTGACGACGCGGCGTTTGGCGCCGGCACGCTTGCCTACGACATGATGTACAGCGCGCAGCCGACCGTGTTCATGCGACACGCGCAGGCGCTGGGGGCGCAGACAGCGGACGGGCTTGGCATGCTGGTCGAGCAGGCTGCGGAATCGTTCTATATCTGGCGCGGCGTGCGGCCGGACGGCGCGCCGGTGCTGGCTGCGCTGCGCGCCATGGCGAAAACGCCGGCCTGATTTCGGGGCGGCGCGCGTTTCGGTATCAATCGAACGGGGGACTTTCGACGATGACAGGAGCGAGGCGCGCGAGCCGGCCGGGCATGGTCCGATGGCTGTTCTACGTGCTGGTGGTGTTCGCGTGCGCGTGGCTTGCGACCCCGGTCTATTATTTTGCGCAGATCGCGATCTGGAATGTCGTCAATCCACAGTCGACTGCGTTCATGCGCTCGGACGCATGGCGGATCGTGTCGATCCAGGTATCGTCCGCGCCCATCGCCAAGGGCGGCGCCAAGGAAGGCGCCAGGGAAAGTCCCGACGCGGCAAGCGCGGGCTCGCGCGGATGCCGCGTGCGCAGCGGATGCGGGTAAGGCCGTTCGGCCTCGTCCTTGCGCTGGTAATAGAATGTCCCATGGGTGTGGGAGAGGTGAAAATCCTGGGAAAGGCCGCGAAGGGTTTCGTCATGGCCAAGAAACAGGAAACCGCCCGGCGCCAGGCTGCGCG
>CALGFL010000412.1 GCA_937881145.1 uncultured Bordetella sp. | reverse complement strand
TACGGGCTACGTCGTGGTGGTGCCGTCCACCCATTACGCCGCGCGCCAGATCCAGGCCGGTCTCTTCCAGAAGCTGGACAAGGCCCACATGCCCAATCTGAAATATGAAGACCCCGCCATCATGGCCCTGGTGGCCACGGTCGATCCGGGCAACCAGTACGTGGTGCCCTGGGGCATGGGCACCGACGGCCTGGGCTACAACATCACCAAGGTCAAAGAGCGCATGGGCGACAAGGTCGACCTGTCCAGCTGGGACATGCTCTTCAAGCCCGAAAACGCCGCCAAGCTCAAAGACTGCGGCATATCGGTGCTCGACGAAGCCAGCCAGGTCTTCCCGGCCGTGCTGCACTACCTGGGCAAGGATCCCAACAGCACCAATCCCGAGGACTACAAGGCCGCGATGGAGGTGCTCAAGAAAATCCGCCCCTACATCCGCGAGTTCAACTCCTCGGGCTATATCGACGAAATGGCCTCGGGCGACCTGTGCATGGTCTACGGCTACTCGGGCGACGTCATGATCGCCCGCCACCGCGCCACCGAAGCCAAGAAGCCCTACGACATCAACTACTTCATTCCCAAGGGCGGTGCGCCGGCCTGGTTCGACGTGATGGCCGTGCCCAAGGACGCGCCGCATCCCGAGAACGCGATGGCCTTCGTCAACTACATCGAGACCCCGCAGGTGCACGCGGCCATCACCAACACCATGTTCTACCCCAACGCCAACAAAGAGGCACGCAAGTACGTGGTCAAGGAGGTCGCCGACAATCCCGAGATCTATCCGTCGCCGGAAGTCGCCAAGACGCTGTTCGTGATCAAGGCGCTGCCCCTGAGCATCCTGCGTCTGCAGACCCGCCTGTGGGCCGAGCTCAAATCCGGCCGGTAAACGCATGATCGACAGCCGCCAGGGCCTGGGGCCCGACGAATTCGTCAAGATCGAAGAGGTCGTCAAGATCTTCGGCGACACCGTCGCCGTGAGTTCGGTCGATCTCTCGGTCGCCCGCAACGAAATCTTCGCGCTCCTGGGCAGCTCGGGCAGCGGCAAGTCCACGCTTTTGCGCATGCTGGCCGGCTTCGAACGGCCCACCTCGGGCCGCATTCTGCTCGACGGCCAGGACATCACCGACGTGCCGCCGTACCGCCGGCCCGTCAACATGATGTTCCAGTCTTACGCTCTTTTCCCCCACATGACGGTCGAGGCCAATGTGGCCTTTGGCCTGAAGCAGGAGGGCGTGCCCAAGGCCGAGATCCACGACCGCGTGTACGAGGCCCTGGCGCTGGTGCAGATGGCCGCCTACACGCGCCGCAAGCCGCACCAGCTCTCGGGCGGCCAGCAGCAGCGCGTGGCCCTGGCGCGCAGCCTGGTCAAGCGGCCCAAGCTGCTGCTGCTCGACGAGCCCATGTCGGCGCTGGACAAGCAGATCCGCCAGAAAACGCAGATCGAGCTGGTCAAGATCATCGAGCAGGTGGGCGTGACCTGCATCCTGGTCACGCACGATCAGGAAGAGGCCATGACCATGGCGCAGCGCCTGGCCGTAATGACCGAAGGCCAGATCGTCCAGTGCGGCACGCCGCAGGACGTCTACAACTTCCCCAACTCGCGCTTCGTCGCGGGGTTCATCGGTACGACCAACCTGTTCGAAGGCGCCATCGTGGTCGACGAGCCCGACCACGTCGCCATCGAGTCCGACGATCTTTCGCGGCGCCTGTACGTCAGTCACGGCGTGAGCGAGCCGCTGGGCATGGAGGTGGCCGTGTCCGTCCGCCCCGAACGCGTCGTGGTCGCGCGCGAGCGGCCCGGCGGCGACTACAACTGGTCCCACGGCATGGTCAGCCATATGGCCTGGATGGGCGGCTACGCGCTCTACCAGGTGCGCCTGGATTCCGGCAAGATGGTCGAGGCCAGCGTGCCCAGCCTCCTGCTTTCCCGCATGGACGCGCCCGGCATCGGCGACGAGGCCTATGTCAGCTGGGACGCCGATAGCGCCACGGTGCTGGCCGCATGAAAACCGGCCTTTCCCGCTTCAAGCCGTCGGCGCGCGCGCTGGCCATCGTGCCGCCTTATGCGTGGCTGGTGGCCTTCCTGCTGGTGCCTTTCCTGCTGGTGCTCAAGATCAGTTTTGCCGATCTGCAGTTCGGCATCCCGCCCTATACGCCGCTCATCCACCTGGAAGACGGCATTGCCAAGCTGGATCTGCATTGGCGCGGCTACCAGATGCTGTTTTCCGACAGCCTGTACCTGGCCACCTATCTCAACTCGATCAAGATGGCCGCGGTCACCACGGCATGGTGCATCCTGATCGGCTATCCGGTGGCCTATTACGTGGCGCGCTCTTCGCCCAAGACGCGCAACATGCTGCTGCTGGGCGTGATCCTGCCGTTCTGGACGTCGCAGCTGCTGCGCGTCTACGCCTGGGTGGGCATCTTGCGCAACGACGGCCTGCTCAACCAGCTGCTGATGACGCTGGGCCTGACGCACGCGCCCGTCGAGATCTACCGCACCGATCTGGCCGTGTACATCGGCATGATCTATGCCTACCTGCCGTTTTTCATCCTGCCGCTCTACGCCAATCTGGTGAAGATGGATCTGCGTCTGCTGGAGGCCGCCTACGACCTGGGCGCGCGGCCCTGGAGCGCCTTCTGGCGCATCACGGTGCCCCTGTCGATGCCGGGCGTGATCTCGGGGGCCATGCTGGTGTTCATCCCCTGCGTGGGCGAGTACGTCATTCCCGAAATGCTGGGCGGCGCCAACACGCTGATGATGGGCCGCGTGATGTGGAACGAGTTCTTCAACAACGCCGACTGGCCCATGGCCTCGGCGGTGACCATCGTGATGGTGCTGCTGCTGTTGGTGCCCCTGGCCCTGTTCCAGTACTACCAGGTGCGCAGCCAGGAACGCGGGGCCCGCTGATGAACGGGCCCAACAAGATCTTGCGTTTCGTGGCGTTGGCGCTGGGCTACGGTTTTCTGTACGTGCCTATTTTTTGTCTGGTGGCGTTCTCGTTCAACCAGTCGGCGGTGCTGACCTCGTGGAGCGGCTTTTCGCTGCGCTGGTACACCTCCCTGCTGCACGACGACGCGCTGCTGTCGGCCGCGCTCCTGTCCTTCAAGATCGCGCTGCTCGCAGCCACGGCGGCCACGATCGTCGGCACCTGGGCCGGCTATGTGCTGGCGCGCATGCGGCGTTTTCGCGGCTTCGCCCTGTACGTGGGCATGTTGAGCGCGCCGCTGGTCATCCCCGAAGTGGTGCTGGGCATTTCCCTGCTGCTCCTGTTCGTCGAGATGCGCGGCACCCTGGGCTGGCCCGGGAAGAACGGCCTCTTCACCATTTGGGTGGGCCACGTCATCCTGTGCATGTCTTACGTGGCGGTCATCATCCAGGCACGTGTGCGCGACCTGGACCGCTCGCTCGAAGAGGCGGCGCTGGATCTGGGGGCGACGCCGCTCAAGGTATTCTTCACCATCACGCTGCCGCTCATCGCGCCCTCGCTGGTGTCGGGCTGGCTGCTGTCCTTCACCCTGTCGCTGGACGACGTCGTGACATCTTCCTTCCTCTCGGGGCCGGGCGCTTCCACGCTGCCCATGGAGGTCTTCTCGCGCGTGCGCCTGGGCCTGAAGCCCGAGGTCAATGCCCTGGCCACGCTGTTCATCCTGGCCGTGGGCATTTTCGTGGTCGTGGCCAACCGCCTGCAATGGCGCAAGGAGAAATCGGCATCATGAGCAAAACCATGCTTTACGGCCTGGCCAAGTGCAGCACCTGCATCAAGGCCCGCGACTGGCTGGACACCCACGGCGTTGCGCACACCTTCGTCGATTACCGCGACGAACCGGTGCCGGCGGCCACGCTCAAGGCCTGGGCGGGGAAGGTGGGAGGCTGGGAAAAACTGGTCAACCGCACGTCGATGACCTGGCGTGCGCTGCCGGAAGAGCGCCGCGCCGCGTCCACCGATGCGCAGTGGACCAAGCTCATTGCGGAATATCCGGCATTGGTGCGCCGGCCTGTCACGGTGACCGGGGATGGTGAAGTCACCGTGGGGTTTTCAGAGAAGCGTTATGGCGAGCGGTTTGCTTGACGTTGTCGGTGTTGTTGTTGATTTGAGTTCTTGAAGCGTCGCCCGCGCGACTCGGACGACTCTTACAATCTCGGTTTTCGCGTCAAACACAATCTCAGTCGTTGGGCAAAACGATGGCTGCGTCTAGAGACGCTGCGAGTTCGCCCTCGGCCCGCCCGGACGAGGAAGACGACGGCCGAGGCCCCGTTCAGCGGCCGAGTCAGCCGACCAGGCCTGCTCTCACACGCCCAGCCCATTCTCGACGAACGTGTTAAGAACTCAAATAACTCGAACCATATAACCTCCACATGACCGCGCTCCCCGATAGCTTCTTCAACCGCGACTCCCGTCAACTCGCCCGCGAACTCATCGGCAAGGTCATTCGTCGCAAACTGGGGCGCCTATGGCTGTCGGCCCGCATCATCGAGACCGAGGCTTATCAGCTGCAGGAGAAGGGCAGCCATGCATCGCTCGGCTACACCCACAAGCGACGCGCCCTGTTCATGGACGGCGGCACGATCTACATGTACCACTCGCAGGGCGGCGACTCGCTCAACTTCAGCGCGGCGGGGGCCGGCAACGCCGTGCTAATCAAATCGGCCCATCCCTGGCTCGATGACATATCCGGCCCCAGATCGCTGGCGCGCATGCAGGAGCTCAACCCCGACGCACAGGGCAATCCGCGCGATCCGCGCAGGCTGTGCGCCGGGCAGGCGCTGCTGTGCCGTTCGCTCGATCTGAAGATCGCCGATTGGGACGCGCGCAATTTCGACCCCGCGCGCTTTTATGTCGAAGACGTGGGCGCAAGTCCCAGGCGGCTCATCAATGCGCCCAGGCTGGGCATCCCGACCGGCCGCGACGAGCATCTGTTCTATCGCTACGTCGATCCTGAATATGCCGCCTTCTGCACCCGCAATCCCTTGCGCCGCGGGCAGCAGCAGGGGCGCGACTACGTCATGGTCGATATTCGGGGTACGATTTTGTGATGGAAAACATGCTGCTTTGGGTCGCCGCCGCCGGCGCAGTGCTGGCTCTTGTCGTAAGTCTGTACGTTGCGCTGCGCGGGCGCAGCGGCGCGGGCGATCCGCGCGCCTTGCTCGACGCCCTGGACCGTTCCGGGCGCAGCATGCGCGAAGAGCTGGCCAACAGCCAGCGCGACACCCGCAACGAGCTCGCGGAAAGCCAGCGCGGCTTGCGCGCCGAGCTGACCGAGGCCATGCGCGCACTGGGTGTCGGCCTCACGCAAAGCCACGAAGACCTGCGCACCGCGCTCACCCGCGATGCCCGCGAGGCGCGCGCCGAGCACAACGATGCCTTGGGCCGCTTTGCCACCCAGTTCGGCCAACGCTTGCAAGGACTCGTCGAGCTCAACGACCGCCGCATGGGCGAGGTAAAGCAGACGGTGGACGAACGCCTGAAGGCCCTGCAGGCCGACAACGGCCAGCGCCTGGAGGCCATGCAGCACACGGTCGACGAGAAGCTGCACGCCACGCTGGAAGCGCGCCTGGGCGAATCCTTCCGCCTGGTCTCCGAGCGTCTGGAGGCCGTGCACAAGGGATTGGGCGAGATGCAGAGCCTGGCCGCCGGGGTAGGGGATCTCAAGCGCGTGCTGACCAACGTCAAATCGCGCGGCACCTGGGGCGAGGTCCAGCTGGCCCGCCTGATCGAAGACACCATGACGCCCGAGCAATACGGACGCAACGTCAAGCCCGTGCCGGGCAGCGACGCCATCGTCGAATTCGCCATACGGCTGCCGGGCCGGGGCGAGGAAAGCGAACCGGTCTGGCTGCCCATCGACGCCAAGTTCCCCAAGGAAGAGTACGAGCGCCTGGTCGACGCCCAGGAAGCGGGCGACGCCGAGGCGGCGCGCATTGCGTCGACCGCGCTCGCGCGCGCCGTCGAGCTCCAGGCCAAGAACATCACCAAGTACGTTGCCCCGCCGCACACCACCGACTTCGCCATCATGTTCCTGCCCACCGAAGGGTTGTATGCCGAAGTCCTGCGCGTGCCGGGCCTGTCCGACAAACTGCAGGCGCTGCGCGTGAGCGTGGCCGGCCCGTCCAATCTCGCGGCCATGCTCAACAGCCTGCAGATGGGGTTCCGCACCCTGGCCATCGAGCAGCGCTCCTCCGAAGTCTGGCAGGTGCTGCGTGCCGTCAAGACCGAGTTCGGCAGGTTCGGCGAGTCGCTGGCCAGCGTCAAGAAGAGCCTGGACCAGGCCAGCAACAAGATAGGCCAGACCGAGGTGCGCACCCGGGCCATGCTGCGCAATCTGCGCGAGGTCGAGGCGCTGCCGGAAGGCGAGTCTTCGACGCTGCTGGGTAGCGAAGAGACCGGCGAAACGCCGGCAGACGACGAAACTGTCTGAAATAAACGCTATCGGCCGGGCGGAACCAAATCGCGGTTGAAGAAGTTCTAAGCCCTAGCGACGCACAAAAGTGCGGGGGTAGAAGCGCGGCACAGATCGCGCAGACGCGTCCATTTGTTATTGACCACGGACCGCGGCAAGCATGGGCTATCCATGAGCCAAGGTCATTTCAACGACGACGGATATGCGAAAAAAACTCTTGCCCCTTCTGGCCTCGGCCGCCATGGTCCTGGGCGCGGCCGCGGCACACGCCCAAAGCACCCACAACGTCAAAGGTCTGTATCTCACGACCGACTATCCGGCCATCACGGCGCAGGCCGGTGCCACATCCAGGATCTCCCTGCAGCTGCGCGATTACGGCCTGCCGCCGACGCGCTTGTCGCTGAGCGTGCAAGGCGGGCCGCGAGGCTGGACCGCCACGCTATTGGGCGACGGGCAACCGGTGGGCGCGGCGATGCCCACGCCCGACGACAGCGTGACGCTGCAGCTGAAATTGAAACTGCCCGCTGGCGCCGATACGCAGGAGCACACATTGACGGTGCTGGCTCAGGGCAACGGCCAGCAGGTCAGCCTGCCGCTCGACATCACGCCGGCCAAGGAGCTGCCGGCCAAGCTCACGCTCGAACCTTCCCTGCCTTCGCTCACCGGCAACGCGCAGTCCTCGTTCGATTACGAGTTCACCGTCAAGAACGACAGCGGCAAGGATCAGATCGTCAGCCTGGCCGCGAAATTGCCCGATGGCTTCCAGCCGACGTTCACCCAGGCTTATGGCGACCAGCAAGTCAATTCGGTGCCCATCAAGGCGGGCAAGAGCAAGGACATCAAGTTGAGCGTGCGCCCGCCGTCGGACGTCGAGCCGGGTGACTACGCCATTGGCGTGACCGCGGCCGCCGACGGCCTGACCGCCGGCGCGGCGCTGCAGATGCAAGTCACGGG
>CALGFL010000411.1 GCA_937881145.1 uncultured Bordetella sp. | reverse complement strand
CCGAGATCTGCACTGTTTCCCTGCACTGCGCTCGTCCGATCTGTCAATACGCTGAGCACGGCGGTCAGAAAGGACAGCAGCGACATGGCCAAGAGCCGCAAGGGCAAGGTCGGATACGCCGCTGCATACTTCAAAGCCGCGTTGACCAGCGCCGCCACCGGAAACCCGATCGCCCACCACGTGGACCCGAAGCGCACGACGGGGCGAAGTATCTTCGGGGTTACGACGAGGAACATGAACAGGCCGAAATAAAACAGCAGCGCGGCGAATCGATCGACGGTGCCGACCACATTCACGTAAGCCAGAAAGCCCACCTCGAACGGCGCGATCAGGATCATCAGGGAAGGCGTCATCGACGGACCCAGGGGTTGATGCTGGATCATCCGCGTGCCGATCAATGTAAACATGACCAGGGCCAGCACCGCGCCGATCGCGGTCGCGAACAGGACGAACTGGCCGACCCAGGCCATGGGCATGTGACCGCCGGTCACCGCGATGTCCAGCGTCGCGACTCCCGGGATAAGCCAGGCCGGAACCGCGTGTGACGCATCCACGCCGCCGCGCAGCAGCTTGCCGAAGGCGAAATACCCGAGCGAGACCGTCACCAGGCATCCCATGACCCAGACGGCCCTACCCAGAGCCTGGCTGTAAGGATCGACGACGGCGGACAGCATGAGTAGCGAGATCGAGATCGTTCCAAAAAACGCCCCGACGATGGGATGGTCGAACTCCGCTTTTACGACGGCGGGATGGCGGACAGCCTTGGCGAGGTAACCCAGCGACATGATCAGGAAAGCGACGATTGCAAGCCAGCTGGTTATTGCCGCGGGTAGTCTTCCGACCTCGAACTGTGACTGCACGGCGCGCCATGCGAGCGCAAGACCCGAAAGGCCCATGACCGAGGCGAACAGACTGACGGGAAGACGCTCCAGAGACTTGCCGGTCGGCAGGCTCCGAACGGGCATGGTGACGGTTTGCGACATGACAGGCTCTTTGGCAGGATTTTTCATATCGGGTATTTTCAGCCAGAATAAAGTTGGCTTCAATTATGTTGATCAGACGTTTTCAGCCAATTTGCAATGGGATTCCGCCATGCTTGTCGCCTTGCTTGCCAGTCCTTGTGTTCAATTGCTCGACGTTACCGGCCCGACGGATGTCTTCGCCGAAGCGTCGCGCCAGCTCGGAGATCCCCAAGCCTATAAATTGCGGGTAATTAGTACAGGGCCGCAGGTGATCAGCAGCAGCAGCGGGCTGCGGCTCGTGGCCGACGCGACCGTCGTGTCGCATCGGGGCGCTATCGACACGCTGCTCGTGGCGGGGAGCCCCGACGTCGGCGCAATCGTCGGCGACGAACGAACCGAGGGGTGGCTGCGCAAGCAGGCAAGCCGGGTGCGTCGCATAGGATCGGTCTGCAGCGGCGCGTTCATGCTGGCCTCTGCCGGATTGCTCGACGGTAAACGCGTGACGACGCACTGGAACTTCGCGGCCCGGTTGAGCGCGCAGTTTCCGCAACTTCAGGTTCAAGCCGATGCGATCCATCTGCGCGATGGCAAACTCTACACATCGGCTGGCGTCACCGCGGGCATGGACCTGGCGCTGGCACTAGTCGAGGAAGATCACGGCCGCGATCTTGCGCTGAGAGTGGCGCGCGAACTGGTGATGTTCCTCAAGCGGCCGGGCGGGCAGTCGCAGTACAGCGTGCACCTTGCAGCACAGATGGCTGAGCGCACATCTATCCGGAAAGTCCAGGAGAGCATTCTTGCCCGCCTGAACACCGATTTGAGCGTGCCCGCCCTGGCCGCCTCCGTCGGGATGAGCGAGCGTAATTTTTCCCGCGTCTTTCGCGCGCAGGCCGGTGTCACGGCGGCCGAATTCGTCGAAACGGCGCGCATAGAAGCAGCGCGCCGGCTGCTCGAGGAGAGGGATGATGCGCTCAAGCGGGTCGCCGAAGCGGTGGGCTATACCAATGTCGACGGCTTTCGACGGGCGTTTCAGCGGTGTGTCGGGATACCTCCCGCGGAATACCGCCGCCGCTTTCCCAGATAGATTCCGTTTTGAAGTTTCGTGTGCGAACGCTTATGAATTGATCTGGATTGACCCTTGGTTTGCAGCTTTGGGCGTCTCTATCGAGGCGCTTTAGATCGGCGCCATCGCCCGCAGCAAATGCCGCACCGCGTCACGCGCCGCGTCCGCGCTGCCCAGATTGGCAAACCCCAGCAGCAAGCCCTGATCGGCTTTGCCCTTCATCTTCCACGTGCTCAAGGCATGTATCGCCAACCCCTGCGCATTCGCCGCTTGCGCCACGGCGCTATCGCTTTGCTCGCCCCTCCAATACCCCAGCACATGCAGCCCCCCGGCTCTATCGGGTATCTGCAGCGCATCGCCGAAGGCCTGCTCCAGGGCGGCGACCAGATAGCCCCGGCGCTCGCCATACAGCGCCCGCATCTTCTTGAGGTGACGCGAGAAATGCCCTTGCTCCATGAAATCGGCCACCGTGGCCTGCTGCAGGGCCGGGCTGTCCATGCGTAGCAGCGAAACCGTAGCCTCGAATGTCGGCACGCAATCCTCGGGTACGACGAGGTAGGCAAGCCGCAGGCCGGGGTACAGGACTTTGCTGAAGGTGCCCGCGTAGAGCACCCTGCCGTACCGATCCAGGCTTTTCAACGGCGGAAGCGGGCGTCCGTGATAGCGGAATTCGCTGTCGTAGTCATCTTCGATGATCCAGGATTGATGCTCGTGAGCCCATTCCAGCAATGCCAGGCGTCGCGGCAGGGAAAGCGCAACGCCCAGCGGGCTTTGATGGGTGGGCGTCACCACGGCGAAGCGGGCATTTTTCGATAACCTTCGACCCGCCTGCACGCACAGGCCTTCGTCGTCGACCGGCACGGGAACGAGCCGCATGCCGGCCCGCTCCAGGAATTGCCGCGCGTAGGGATAGCCGGGATCTTCGAACCACCCCTTGTCCCCGGCGGACAGCACGGTGTGGCGTATCAAATTCAAGCTGTCCAGGTATCCCGTGGTGACGAAAACCTGTTCCGGCGCGCAGGCGATGCCGCGCGAGACGCCCAGATAGGCGGCGATGGTCCTGCGCAAGGGCAGGTATCCGCCGGGCGCCTGGTAGTCCATGTCCGCGTCCCCCATGCCGCGCAGCCTGCGGCCTGCCAGGCGCACCCAGGTTTTGCGCGGAAAGGCGTCCAGGGCGGGCAGGCCGAGCTGAAACGGCTGCGGCGCCGGTTGCGCGACGCCGGCCGGCCGCGGCGTGCTCGCCGGCACGTGCGGAGCGTCGAATCCATGGCGCCTGTCCAGGTGCGGCGACACCACCGTTCCGGCGGGGCCGCGCGCAACGAGATAACCCTCGCTGATCAGTATCTGATAGGCCGATTCCACCGTTCCGCGCGCCAGATTCAATTCGCTCGCCAGGCTTCTCACGGCGGGCACCCTGTCGCCGGGGGACAGCCGGCCTTCGGCAATGGCGTCGCGAAATCGCAGGTAAAGCTGCAGATAGATGGGGGTCTGCGACTGTCGCCGCGGCTTCAGGGTTCGGATGTCCATGTCATGTCCTACTCATTTTTTCAATTCTTGCACCTATTTCCTGTTCCATCCATTCGATAAATTGGCAGTCAGGCAAAGCAAATCAAGGAAACGGCGATGGAGCCCATTCGTCTGCAGTACGTCGAAGACCCCCAAGCCAGCGCGGCATGTTTCGACCTCATGCGGGAGCTGCGCCCGCACCTGGCGAGCGCGCAGGCGTTTCACGAGCAGCTCGAACGCCAGGCAACCCAGGCTTATCGCCTTTTGGCAGCCTGGGACGGCGAGCAGGCCGTGGCCCTGGCCGGCTACCGCCTGCAGGAAAACCTGATCTACGGGCGCTTCGTCTACATCGACGACCTCGTCGTGTCTTCCCAGGTCCGCAGCCGCGGCTTGGGCAAGCAGATGATCGACGCGGTGCGCGAGCAGGCCCGGCAGCTCGGGTGTGCTTGCCTGATCCTGGATACGGGCCTGGCCAACTCGCTCGCGCAGCGCTTTTATTTTCGCCAGGGGCTGCTGTCCAAGGGACTGCACTTTTCCCAGGCGCTTTAGAAACTCGCCAAACTCATACGGAGAAATGAAATGAAGACACTCAGACTGGAATATTCGAAACTCTCGCCGCAGGCTTATGCGGGCTTCATCGCGACCAAGAAGGCGCTGGACAACAGCAGCCTGGGCAAGCAGCAGATCGCGCTGGTCAATCTGCGCGTTTCCCAGATCAAC
>CALGFL010000410.1 GCA_937881145.1 uncultured Bordetella sp. | reverse complement strand
GCCCCCACGCCGCGCCTTCGGCTTGCTGCCCCCCAAGGGGGCTTTTTTGCCTTGGGAGCGGCCCGGCGGCAAAAAATGCCTCGGGTACACTGCCTCGAAAAGAACCGCACACGCCGTATCGAGGGTAGAGACATGGCACAGAATGTAGGCATCGTCGGCTTGGGCGCGATGGGCATGGGCGTGGCCCGCTCGCTGCTGCGCAACGGCCTGAAGACTTACACTTTCGACTTGCGCAAGAGCGCACTGGACCAGATCGCCGCCGAAGGCGGCATCGTCGGCGCCGACCTGGCCGAGCTGGGTCGCCAGTGCAGCGCCGTCGTGATCCTGGTGGTCAACGCCGAGCAGACCGAAGCCGTCCTGTTCGGCACCGACGGCAAACCCGGCGTGGCCGACACGCTCGGGCCCGGCTCGGTCGTGCTGGCCTGCGCCACGGTGGCGCCCGCCTATGCCAAGAGCCTGGGACAGCGCCTGCGCGAACGCGGCCTGCTCATGCTCGATGCGCCCGTCTCCGGCGGCGCGCTCAAGGCGACCGCCGGCACCATGACCATGATGACCTCCGGCCCCGCCGAGGCCTATGCCGCCTGCGAGCCCGTGCTGGCCGCCATCGCCGGCAAGGTCTACCGCCTGGGCGAGGAGCACGGCATCGGCTCCAAGGTAAAGATCATCAATCAGCTGCTGGCCGGCGTGCACATCGCCGCCTCGGCCGAAGCCATGGCGCTGGGCCTGCGCGAAGGCGTGGACCCGGACGCGCTCTTTGACGTCATCACGCACAGCGCCGGCAATTCGTGGATGTTCGAGAATCGCGTGCCGCACATCCTCAAGGGCGACTACACCCCGCTGTCGGCCGTGGACATCTTCGTCAAAGACCTGGGCCTGGTGCTGGACACCGCGCGCGCCAGCAAATTTCCCCTGCCGCTGTCGGCCACGGCGCACCAGATGTTCATGCAGGCCTCGACCGGCGGCCATGGCGGCGAGGACGACAGCGCCGTCATCAAGATCTTCCCCGGCATCACCCTGCCGGCCGGCAAAGGCTGAAGGCACTCATGACGCACGACACGCCCCTGCTGGGCTGCATCGCCGACGATTTCACCGGCGCCACCGACCTGGCCAATATGCTCGTGCGCGAAGGCATGCGCACCATCCAGACCATAGGCATCCCGGCCGCGCCGGTGCGCGGCGTCGACGCCATCGTGGTCGCGCTCAAATCGCGCACCATTCCCGCCGATGAGGCCGTGGCGCAATCGCTGGCCGCGCTGCAATGGCTGCAGGACCAGGGCTGCAGGCAATTTTTCTTCAAGTACTGCTCGACCTTCGATTCGACCGACGCCGGCAATATCGGCCCCGTGGCCGAAGCCTTGCAAAAGGCCCTGGGCACGGACCTGGCCATCGCCTGCCCGGCCTTTCCCGAAAACGGCCGCACCGTCTATCGCGGCCATCTGTTCGTGCACGACTTGCTGCTGAACGAATCGGGCATGCAGAACCATCCGCTCACGCCCATGCGCGATGCGAATCTGGTGCGCGTGCTGCAGCGGCAAAGCACGGGCAAGGTAGGCCTGATCGGCACGACCGACGTCAGCCGCGGCCCGATCGCCGTGCGCGAGCGCATGGCGGCGCTGCGCAAGGAAGGCGTCACCCTGGCCATCGCCGACGCCATCGCCGACAAAGACCTCTATACCTTGGGCGAAGCCTGCGCCGGCATGCCGCTGGTCACGGGCGGATCGGGCGTGGCGCTGGGCCTGCCGGGCAATTTCAGGCGGGCCCACCTGCTGGTCGACGAAGGCGCCGCCATGCGCGCCATCGAAGGCCTGGACTCGCTATCGCCGCGCGGCGCGGTGCTGGCCGGCAGCGCCTCGCAAGCCACGCAGGGCCAGGTCGCGCATTGGATAGCCCGCCACCCCGCCCTGCGCATCGACCCGCTGGCCTTGGCCCGCGGCGAAAACCTCGTGCAGCGGGCGCTGGACTTCGCCCAGGCGCATGCCGGCCAGGCCGTGCTGATCTACGCCACGGCCGCCCTCGACGAAGTGCAGGCCGTTCAGGCGCAATTGGGCGTCGAACGCGCGGGCCATCTGGTGGAGCAGGCGTTGTCCGCCATTGCAAAAGGCTTGCACAGACAAGGCGTGGCCAGGCTGGTCATCGCAGGCGGCGAAACCTCGGGCGCGGTCGTGCAGGCCCTGGACGTGCGCGCCCTGCGCATCGGCCCGCAGATCGATCCGGGCGTGCCGGCCACGCTGGCCGTCGATGCCGATGGCCGGCCACACTGCGCGCTGGCCCTGAAATCGGGCAACTTCGGCACAGTGGATTTTTTCGAGAAAGCCCTGCGCGCCCTGGGCGCCGCGCACTGATTCGACGGGGTGCACCGCATGAGCCGCATCACAGGTAGCCAGACCACCGACGAAAACCGTCTGCGCGACGAAATCTGCCGCGTCGGCGCTTCGCTCTTTAACCGCGGCTACACCG
>CALGFL010000409.1 GCA_937881145.1 uncultured Bordetella sp. | reverse complement strand
GCACCCACACCGGTGCCGGCGACCCAGTCCCCATTCGCTGCCATCGCGCCCGCAGCCGACCAGGCGACGGCCTGACCTGCCCGACCGGAACAGGAAGCGAACCAAATGGAACCACGGCCGTTCACGCGCAGCTTCACGCAGCAGGAACCTATCTCCGAGGAAGGTATTGCCGCGGCCGTCCAAGTGCTGCGCTCGGGCCGGCTGCACCGCTACAACACGGTCGGAGACGAACTTTCCGAGGCCGCCCTGTTGGAGCGGGAGTTCGCAAACTACCAGGGCAGCCGCTACGCGCTGGCCTGCGGTTCGGGTGGCTACGCGTTGCATGTGGCCCTGCGGGCTGCCGGCCTGCAGCCCGCGGAGCCGGTGTTGACCAATGCGTTTACGCTGGCGCCCGTGCCGGGGGCCATTGTCAACGCGGGCGGCAAACCGGTGTTCGTCGAGATCACGCGGGATCTGGTTCTCGATCTCGACGATCTCGATCGAAAGGCGGACGAATCCGGCGCCCGCTTCATGGTGCTTTCCTATATGCGCGGCCATATGCCCGATATGGATGCGCTGGCTGCGTTGGCAGCGCGTCGGGGCCTTGCACTGATCGAGGACTGCGCGCATACGATGGGCGCTTCCTGGAGCGGCCGCAAAAGCGGCGCGTGGGGTCTTGCAGGCTGCTTCAGCACCCAGACATACAAGCACTTGAATTCGGGAGAGGGGGGGTTGATCGTGTCCGACGACTCCGACTTCATGGCGCGTGCCATCCTCATGTCCGGTTCCTATATGCTCTATGAGCGGCACGGCGCCGCGCCCGAGTCCGCCGCGTTCTCGGAAATTCGATTGGACGTCCCGAACCTCTCGGGGCGCATGGATAATTTGCGCGCAGCTCTTCTGCGAGCCCAGCTTCCCAGGCTGGAAGAAAATGTCGCGCGCTGGAACGAGCGGTACCGGACCGTGGAAACCCGCCTGCGCTCGATCAAAGGGATCTATCTGCCCGACCGGCCGGCGCAAGAACACTTCGTCGGCAGCTCGATCCAGTTCATGTTTCCCAACATCTCGGGCGAGGACGCAAGAGCCTTCCTGGGTGCCTGCGCGTCGCTGGGCGTCGAGATCAACTGGTTCGGCAATGCCGAACCCAAGGGCTTCACAAGCACATACCGGAATTGGCGCTACCTCGATCCGCAAGTACTGCCACGCACGGATGCCATTCTGTCCGGTCTATTCGACATGCGCATGCCTTTGCCGTTTTCCGTCGCCGATTGCGAGCACGTCGGCCAGATCATCGCGGCCTCGGCGGCGCGGGTTTTTTCGAAGGTGAGAGTCGATGAGTAGCGCACCCACCAAGCGCCGCATCGGCATACTCGGTGGCATGGGGCCCGAGGCGACCGTCTTGCTGATGTCGCGGATCATCGGCATGACGGTCGCCCATGACGACGCCGATCATGTGCCGATGCTTGTCGACAACAATACCCAGGTGCCTTCGCGCATCAAGGCGCTGATCGACAAGACCGGGGAAGATCCCGGACCTGTCCTGATCGATATGGCGTTGAGGCTGGAAGCGGCGGGCGTGACCGCCCTCGCGATGCCTTGCAACACGGCCCATTATTACGCCCCTCGCATCCAGGCCGCGGTGTCCGTTCCGCTTCTGGACATGATCGAGCTTTCGGCCGACGCGGCCGCCAAGGCGGCGGCGTCGCAGGATCCAGGCGACCGCCTCATCGGAATCCTCGCCTCTCCGGCAGTCCAGGCTACGGGACTTTTCGATCGGGCCTGTGCCGGGCGAGGACTGGAAACGGCTTATCCCGCCGATCAGGATTCGCTTCTCGCCTGCATCAGGGCCGTCAAGGCAAATGGCGATACCGCGCAAGCGCGTGATCTGCTCAAGCGCGCGGCATCGGAACTGCATCGGCAGGGCGTCAAGGTAATGCTGATCGCCTGCAGCGAGCTGTCGATCATCAGCGAGGCCATTCCCGAGGACTTCGGAGCGATCGATACGCTCGACGTTCTGGCGGATGCCGTCGTGAAATTCGCCTGCGCCGGCACGCTCGCCGAAGCCGCAGCAGCGGATGCTGCCCAAGCGCCCCAATCCTGACAACCCGACAACAGGTGTTGCGCGCGTGTTGCTCGCACGGAACACGCACAAGAAGAACCCGGAGCGACATTCGACGCCGCTTCGGAGCCGAAGTGGAACCGCAAGAGGAGATATGAAAATGATAAAGAAGTACTGGATGTCAGTAATCGGCGGACTGGCCATCACCATGACGGCGATGACCGCGGCGCATGCCGCGGACAAAGTCATCGTCGCTACCTTTGGCGATCCCATTCCGGCCCAGATGGCTGCCCATGACGGCAAGCTATCGGCCGCCACCGGATGGAACGTCGAGTGGCGCAAGTTCAACTCGGGTGCCGACGTCATTGCGGCGATGGCTTCCGGCGATGTCAATATCGCCGAGTTGGGGTCTTCCCCGCTCGCGATTGCGGCGACGCAGGGCGTCGATCTTCAGGTCTTCATGATCGACTATGTCATTGGCCAGGCCGAATCCCTTATTGTCCGCAATGGGTCGGGAATCAAGTCGCTTGCCGATCTCAAGGGCAAGGTGGTCGCCGTGCCGATCGGGTCGACATCGCATTTTTCGCTGATGGGCGCGCTGAAACACGCGGGCATCGGCGAGAATGATCTCACCATCCTGAACATGTCGCCCGATCAGATCGTCGCCGCGTGGCAACAATCGTCGATCGACGCGGCGTTCGTCTGGCCTCCGGCGCAAACCGAGATCCTGAAGACGGGCACGCGACTTGTGGGCGCCGATGAGGTGGCTGCATGGGGATACCCGACCTTCAATGCCTGGGTCGTGAACCGAAAATTCGCGCAGTCGCATCAGAAATCGCTCGTGGCCTTCATGCGCACAATCGAAGCGGCGAACCAGGCGTACCTGAAAGATCCTTCGGCATGGACCGCCGACAGCGCGCCGGTCAAGGCGATCGCAGCGGAAACCGGTGCCGCCGCGGCTCAAGTGCCCGAGATCATCAAGGGCTATACCTTCCTTGCGCTGGCGGACCAGGTCAAGCCCCAGTGGATGGGCGGCGCGCTGTCCAAGACCATCAAGGCAACTGCCCAGTTTCTGATGTCCGCCGGCCGGCTGTCGCAGGTTTCGAACGACTACACCCGCTTCGTGACCGTGAAATACCTGCAAGAAGCCCTCCACTGAGCGCTGCCTGTCGAAAAGCGAACCTGCCCTGGCCCCATCGCGATGGGGCCAGGGCAGATAAGGTGGACATCGAGGAGCATGAAATGGGCCTAAAAATCGATAACGCGTCCGTGATTTACCCGGGCGTGGACGGACGTGCCGCAACAGAAGCCCTGCAGCGCATCAACCTGACGATCGACGACGGCGATTTTGTCGTGGCGCTGGGCGCATCGGGTTGCGGCAAGTCAACCCTTCTGAGCCTGATCGCCGGGTTTCTCTCGCCCACCAGCGGCAAAATTCTTCTGAACGGATCCAATATCGAGGGACCGGGAGCCGACCGTTCGGTCGTCTTCCAGAAGCACGCCCTGCTGCCCTGGCTGAACGTCCGCGACAATGTCGCGTTCGGGTTGATGCTTCAGGGGCGCCCCAAGAATGAACGTTACGAAATCGGCGACCGGTTTATCGAACTGCTCGGTTTGAAGGGCTTCGAGAACTCGCCGATCTATGCCCTGTCGGGTGGCATGCAGCAGCGCGTGGGCATTGCGCGGGCGTTGACCTGCGATCCGAAGGTGCTGTTGATGGACGAACCGCTGGGCGCGCTCGATGCGTTGACGCGCGAGAAGGCGCAAGAACTTATTCTTCGCGTCTGGAACGATACCGGAAAGTCGGTATTTTTCATCACCCACAGCGTCGAGGAAGCGCTGTTCATGGGGACCAAGCTGATCGTCATGTCTCCTCGGCCCGGCCGCATCGCCCATACCTTCGACCTGCCGTTCTCGCGTCTTTATCTGGACGGACAGAACGCCCGTTCGGTCAAGGCTTCCAGCGAATTCATCACGCTGCGCGAAGAGGTGCTCGGCATTATCTTCGCCGACGAGGAGACAGCATGAAAGCGCAAAACATTCAGGAACCCGCCGGCGCATACCGCGGCTTTCGCGGTTTGTGCGCAAGACTGTCGCGCGAGCGGCCCAACAAGCCCGGCGAAACCTACGGCGTACCGGGTTCGGGCGACACGCTCTGGCTGAGCCTGCTGACGATACTCATCATTCTTTTCGTCTGGTGGCTGGTCACGACGATGGGATGGGTCAAGCCGCTTTTCGTCCCATCGCCGCAATCGATCGTCGAGAGCTTCATCGCGGTCTGGAACAACGGCTTTACCGGAACGCCGTTCTGGCAGCATGTGCTGATCTCCACGTTTCGAGTTTTCAGCGCGTTCCTGCTCGCTTGCTGCATCGGCATTCCGCTCGGGCTGAGCATGGGTACGAGCCGTGGGCTGCGAGGCATTTTCGATCCGCTGATCGAGTTCTATCGGCCCATACCGCCGCTCGCCTATCTGCCGTTGATGATCATCTGGTTCGGCATCGGCGAAACCTCGAAGATCCTGTTGATCTTCCTGTCCGTCTTCGCCCCCGTTGTGCTCGGGGCACGCGCCGGCGTGCGGTCGGCGGCGATCGAGCAGGTTCATGCCGCGTACTCCTGCGGGGCCACCCGATGGCAAGTGCTGCGTCACGTCATCATGCCCGCGGCGTTGCCGGAGATTCTTACGGCGATGCGCGTGGGCATCGGCTTTGGCTGGACCACGCTGGTGGCCGCCGAGATGGTCGCCGCCAAGCAGGGCATCGGCTACATGGTGCTGTCGGCCTCGCAGTTCCTTCAGACCGCGGTGGTCATCATGGGCATCATCGTCATTGCCGCCATCGCCTATCTCTTCGATCTGATGATGCGCGCCCTCGAGCGCAGGCTGGCGCCCTGGAAGGGCAGGATGTAGACGCGTCGCGGCAATTGGCTTTTTTGGAGAGAATGCAATGTCGGTTAAATACCTCAAGAAGGCGATCCAGACCGCGGAAAGCGGACAGGATCAGGTTCGTGTCACGGTCCAGGCCATGCTCGATCGATTGGAGCGCGACGGCGACGACGGCGCGCGGGCCTATGCCCGCGATCTGGATAAATGGGAAGGCGATATTGTCGTTTCCCGGGAGACGATCGAGAAGGCGCAAAAGCTTGTCCCACAGCGGTTGCAGGACGATATTCGCTTCGCGCAGGACAATATCCGGCGTTTTGCGCAAGCCCAGAGGGACACGATCTCGGATTGCTCTCTCGAGATCGTCCCGGGTTTGTGGACCGGCCAGAAGCAGATCCCGGTGCAGGCCGCGGGTTGTTATGTTCCGGGCGGCCGCTATAGCCACATTGCGTCGGCGATGATGACCATTACGACGGCCAAGGTCGCCGGCGTTTCCCATATCACGGCCTGTTCGCCGCCGGGGCCCGGCGTCGGCATATCGCCGGCGACGCTCTTCACGATGGACCTGTGCGGTGCCCACAAGATACTGAATCTGGGCGGCGTGCAAGGCGTCGCCGCCATGGCGTTCGGGCTATTCGGCGTACCCAGGGCGGACATCATTGTCGGTCCTGGCAATCAATACGTCGCCGAGGCAAAGCGCATCCTCTTCGGCAGGGTCGGCATCGACATGGTCGCCGGCCCGACCGATTCGCTCATCATCGCCGATAAGACCGCCGACCCCTATCTGGTGGCCTGGGATCTGGTCGGGCAGGCCGAGCATGGCTACAACTCGCCGGTCTGGCTCGTCACCAGCGATGCTGCCCTGGCGCAGGCCGTCATGGATCGGATCCCGCAGTGCATTGCTCAACTGCCCGCGCTGAATGCCAAAAACGCAGAGGCGGCCTGGCGCGACTACGCCGAAGTCATACTCTGCGATAACCGCGAAGAGATGGCCGAAGTCGCCGATCGTTATGCCCCCGAGCATCTGCACGTGCAGGCGGCCGATCTGGATTGGTGGCTTGCGCGACTGAGCTCTTACGGTTCGCTCTTTCTGGGCGAGGAGACGACGGTTGCCTTCGGCGACAAGGCCTCGGGACCCAATCACGTGCTGCCGACCTCGGGGTCGGCCCGCTATACCGGGGGGCTGTCGGTGCACAAGTTCATGAAGACCGTGACCTGGCAGCGCGCTTCAAAAGAAGGCGCCAGACCTGTGGCGCAGGCGACCGCGAGGATCTCCCGCCACGAGGGCATGGCGGGACACGCGCGTTCGGCGGAGGTCAGGCTCGAGAAATTCTTTCCGGGCGAACGGTTCGACTTTGACGCCGGCGCTTGAGCGGATCGATCGCCCGTTTCTTCCCAATGACTACGCAGCCTTCAGGCCCGCGGCTCCCGTCGGCCTGTGCGCCTTGATGCGCCAGCTGGCCAGTTCGGCCACGCCGATGGCGGCCACGGCAAAGACCGCGCCGATCACGCCCAGGTGATGCCCGTCCACGGTCCGGATGCCGACTGCGCCGATCAGGCCCGCCGCCGTCACGGCAAGGTAGGTAAAGGACGTGTTCAGACCCAGCACCACGGGTGCGCTCTGAGGCGCCAGCAACACCAGCCTGTGTTGTTGCGGCACGAGCAGGCCCCACCCGACCGAGCCCCAGACAGCCAGCGCGATGGCGGTGGTCCATAGATGGGCGCCGCTCCATTGCAGCGTGGCCAGCACGGCTGCCAGGATGACGAGCATGGTCACGATGGCCCTGCGATTGCCGATCGAGTCGATCAGACGGCCGACAAAGAGATTGCATGCGGTGCCGCAGGACCCCCAAAGCACCATCAACGCGCCGATGAGCAAAGTGTTGCCGCTCAGCACGCGGTCGAACACCACCATGAAATAGGTGTAGATGGTGAACTGGCCGGTCATGTACAGCAGGGTCGAGGCCAGGGTCAGCGCTACCCGGGGGTCGGCGATGGGCGCGACCCGCTGCGCCAGCGACACCTTGGGTGGCAGGGCGATATGCGACAGCAGGGCCCAGACGCCGATGGCCGAACCGGCGGCGAGCGCCGATACAAACACCATGGTCCAGCGCCAATCGCCCAGGCCGCCGATCACGGCGCCGATGGGCGAACCGAGCGCCGTTGCTCCCGTCAGTCCGGCAATGACGACAGACAGGGCAAAGCCGCGCTTTTCGGGCGGAACCATCATCGCGGCCGCCCCGGTCGCCGTCGGGGCGAACATCGCCGCTCCCAGGCCCGCGAGCGCCCGGGTTATCAGTGCAACCGTAAAGCTGGGTGCCACTGCGGTCGCCAGGTTTGCCAGGACGAACAGAACCAGGCTCGAAAGCAGCAGGACTTTGCGCGGGACCCTGGCCGCGAACGCGGCAAGCGTGGGGGCCATCAAGGCATACGTGATGGCATAGACGGTGGTCATCTGGCCTGCCGCCTCGATGGAAACCTGAAATGCCCGGGAAATCTGCGGCAATACCCCCGCCACGACAAAACTATCGGTTCCGAGGGCGAACATGCCTAAAGCGAGCACGAGCAGACGGCGGTCCATGGGACTTTCTCCTGAGGTATGCACCCTGCCATGCCCAGCGCATGAAGTTGCATTATGAAACTATATCAACATAAGTTGCATCATGCAACTTAAATAAATAGAATGGACTCATGAAGAGAAAAAGCTTTGCCGAAATGAACTGCTCGATCGCCCGCGCCCTGGAAGAAATCGGGGAGTGGTGGTCCTTGCTCATCGTGCGGGAATGCACCCAGGGTTCGGTGCGTTTCGACGAATTCCAGAATCGGCTGGGCATCGCGCGCAACATCCTGACTGCGCGTCTGGAACGGCTGATCGAACTGGGCGTCGTCGAGCGCTTTGCGCTCGACGATCAGCCCAAGGTCGGCGGCTACCGGCTGACCCCGAAGGGCGAGGCCCTGTACCCGGTGCTGATCGCACTGATGCAGTGGGGCGACCGCTGGACGGCCTGCGGCAAAAAGCCGCCCACGTTGCTGGTCAACGACGCCACGGGCGCCCCGGTGCAGGCCATTGTGGTGCGCGACGAAAGCGGAGCGCCGTTATCGTTTCGAGACGTGCGGTTCCTGCCTGGGCCAGGCGCAACCAGCACGACGCCGTCGTTCATCGAGGGCCGGAATCAGCGGGTGCTGGGACATAAGTGACGATCGGCCCGGGCGACCTTACTGCGCCGAAATATGGGCCTTTTCAATCAGCGTGCGCCAGCGCTGGTCGTCCTTGGCGATCAGCGCGTGGAATTCGGCCGGTGTCGACGAGGCGGGCTCCATGCCCTGCGCCTCGAAGGACTTGGCGATCGCCGGCGAGCGCAGCGCCAGGCCGATTTCCTTGTTCATGCGGTCGATGATGGCCTTGGGCGTGCCTTTGGGCGCCAGCACGCCGTACCACATGTCCACGTTGCCCTCTTTGATGCCGGCTTCCGTCAGTGTAGGAACATCGGGCAACTGCTGCAGTCGTTTGGGGCTGCCGGTGGCCAGCGCGCGCAGCTTGCCGCTCTTGATCAGCGGCAGCGCCACATGCACGGGCAGGAACATGGCGTCCACCTGCCCGCTCAGCAGGTCGGTTACCGCGCCGGCCGAGCCTTTGTAAGGGACGTGCAGCATGTCGATGCCCGCCTGCTGGTCAAAGAGCGCCATCGACAGATGATGCGGCGTGCCCACGCCCGGCGAGGCATAGGTGAGCTTGCCCGGCGTCTTCCTGGCCGCGGCGATCAGGTCCTGCGTCGTCTTCCAAGGCCGGCTGGCCGGCTCGACCAGCACCAGCGTGCCCCAGGAGGTCAGGCTGACCGGGGCGAAATCCTTGACCGGATCGTAGGGCAGGTTCTTGTAGAGGCCATGATTCATGACCAGCGTGCAGACCTGAACCATGAAGGTGTAGCCGTCGGGCTTTGAGCGGGCCACTCTTTCGGAGCCGATGTTGCCGCTGGCGCCGGGTATGTTCTCCACCACGATGGGCTGGCCCAGGGCCTTGGCCAGCGGGGGCGCCAATTGACGGGCGATCAGATCGATTCCCGTGGCCGGGGTGTAGGGCACGATGAAGGTAATGGGATGGTCGGGCCAGCCGCCGGCGTGGGCGCTCGCGGCGCCCGTCAGGGCCAGGATCGCGCCGCAGTATTTCAGAAGTTTGGCTATCTGCATGGTCTCACTCCGTTTATCGATTCAGGATGCAGCCCGGTCTTCAGATGTCGACGTGCAATGGGTCGTAGGGATAAAGCCAGTTGTTGCGCGACGCGGCGATATTGCGGTCTTTGAAAGCCTTGCGCATTTCGTCGGCGTTGTCGATGTGATAGCGGTCCGCCATTTCGTTGGACTCTTCCACCACGCGCGCGGTGCGCGGCGCGCGGTGCCGGGTGTAGCGCTGCAGCGCCTCCGGTAGCGGGCAGTCCAGGTCCAGCGCGCGGGCGAGCACGGCGGCATCCTCGATGGCCATGGCCGCGCCTTGCGCCATATAGGGCAGGGTGGGGTGCACGGCGTCGCCCAGCAAGGCGACGCGCGGCGTACTCCAGGTCATGGCCGGCTTGCGGTTGTTCAGCGCCCAGCGAAAGCACTGGTCGCGGTCGGCGTTTTCAATGGCGGCGCGCACCATGGGATGCCAGCCGGCGTAGTCGTGGTCGAGTTCGCTCCACGGCTGACGCGCGGTCCAGGATTCTTCCTCCCAGGGACGTTCCACGCATCCCACGAAATTGAGCATCGCGCCGCCCCGCATGTAGTACATGACCGCATGGTTGCGAGGGCCGCACCATATCGTGGAGGCCAGGGGCGGGCGCAGCGTCTCGGGGATGCGTTCGACCGGAATGCTCAGGCGCCAGGCCACGTGTCCGGTGAAGACCGGCGGCTCGGCGTCCACCACATGCTGGCGCACGGCCGACTTGATGCCGTCCGCGCCGATCAGCAGCTCGGCGCGCTCTATCGATCCGTCGGCGAAAGCGACCTCGATGTGATCGCCGGTTTCGCGAATCTGCTGCGCGCGCATGCCCAGCCGCAATGCGTTGGGATCCAGGGCATTCAATACATCGAGCAACGCGCCGTGAAGATCGACGCGATGAATCTGGTAATAGGGCGCGCCGTGCTTTTCGGCATGCGCGGCACCCAGCTTGATTTCGTGCAGCAGCTCGCCGTCGTTGTAGCGGCGAAATTCGAACGACAGGGGTTTGACGCCCGTGGCCTCCAATGTGGGCCGCAGACCCAGGTCGAACAGCACTTTGGTGGCGTTGGCGCTCATCTGCACGGCGGCGCCGATCTCGCCCAGCGCCTGAGCCTGCTCATACACGCGCACGCGATGGCCGCGGCGCACCAGGCTGGCCGCGGCGGTCAGGCCACCAATGCCGGCGCCGATCACGATGATGTCCAAGGTGTCTCCTCCGATGGGATGATCGCCGTTATTGGTTAGTTTGCTAACACAGTATATGCCGGCTTTGTGCCACGACAAAAGACCGCGTATAAAATTTTGCGATGACTGCTGCCCGAACCTCCGCGCCCAACGCGCCTCCCCTCATCTACGGCCGCCCGGGCTTCCTGCTGCGCCGCGCCCATCAACTGTCGGTCGGCCTGTTCGAGCGGCAATGCGCGGAGTTCGGATTGACGCCGCCCCAGTACGGCGTGCTCAGTGTGCTGTCGTACGCACCGGATATCGACCAGATCACGCTGGCCAAGGCCCTGGGCTACGACAAGGTGACGATCTCGCATGTCGTGCGGGGCCTGCAGGCCCGCAGCCTGCTGACCCGGGAGACCACCAGCGCCGGCCGGCGCAGAATGATCATTCGTCTGACACGGCAAGGCAGGACGCTGCTGCGCAAGGCCGCTGTCGGGGCGGCGCGCGCCCACGACGAATTGCTGCGGCCCTTGCCACCCGAGGAGCAGGGCCACCTGCTGCGCCTGCTCGATCAGCTGTGCTCGGCGCTTGAAGACCAGGCCCGCGCGCCTATGGTCAAGCTGTTGCCCTAGCCTGCGGCGCGACCTGAGGCCACAGTTCGGTCCGCAGCGAAACATCGAGGGGCAAAAACGGGCAACCATGCAGGCTCCTGTCATCCGGAGCGCCGCCATGTCCTTGACCTGCTTCATCCGCTACGAACTCGATCCTTTCCAGCTCGATGCCTTTCGCGAATACGCGCAGAACTGGGGCAGGATCATTCCCCGCTGCGGCGGGCATCTGGTGGGCTATTTCCTGCCGGCCGAAGGAACCAACTACGAAGCCTGGGGGCTGGTCGCTTTTGACGACCTGGCTGCCTACGAAGCCTATCGCAAGCGCCTGCGCGTCGACGCCGAAGGCCGGGCGAACTTCGAATTTGCCCAGCGCAATCGCTTCATCCTGCGCGAGCAGCGCACTTTCACCGAGGTGGTTGACGGCACTTTCGGCAAGCCTGCGGCGCAATGATCCATGACGGCGTGGCTCGCCGGCGCTCATTTGCACGCGTTCGTTATTCCGCCGCCGCCCGAGACAACGCCTCATCAACCCATTGATTGATGCTCTTTCCCTTGGCATGCAGTGTGATGCGGACGGCCAGGTGCGTTTCCGGCCGTATGCGCAGCATCAGTTTGCCCGAGGCCGGCTTTTGCGGATCGCGGCCGGTCTTGGCGCAATCCTTCAGATAGTGATCGACGCCGGCGCGGAATTCGAAGCGATCAATCCGTTTTGCCAAGTTCCGGCCCCGTGCTCATCGGGACTTGGCTTTACTCCGTGACGGCCGTATCCCCGGCGCCGCATCGCCCGCGTCGAGCAGGTTCTGATAGTTGCGGCGCAGGATCAGGCCCGCGTAGTAGACATGCTCGCGCATCAATTGCTCGGCGCGCAGGCTGTCGCGGGCGATGACGGCCTCGACGATGCGGTGGTGGTCGCCGTGCGAACGCAGGATGATGGGATAGTCGTCCCAGAGAATGATGCGATCCGATGCGAAAGGGATGTTCTGCGCCTGTTCGGCGAAGCGGCATACCCAGGGGTTGCCGGAGGCCTCCAGCAGCGTATCGTGGATCTGCACGTTCATCTGCTGATAGGGCTCGTGGTCCTCGGGCGCCAGCCGGCCCTTGGCCAGGATGCCGTCGCCGCGCGCCAGGCAGGCGCGCAGATGGTCGATCTGCGCCGGCGACAGGCCGCGCACAGCCGCGTTGCGGCAGGCCAGGCCTTCCAGCACCGAACGCACTTCATAGGCGGCGGCGATGGCTTCGAGGTCGAAGCCGCGCACCAGATAGCCCCGCTTGGGCTGATGATCGAGCAGCCCTTCGCCGGCCAGCGTGGCCAGGGCCGCGCGCACCGGCGTGCGCGACACGTTCAGCTGGGCCGCCAGCGGCACTTCCTCGAGGCGCGTCTGAGGTTTGAGCCGGCCGTGGAGGATCCAGTCGCGCAGCGTTTCGGTGACGTCTTGTGCCAGGGTTTTCATCGTAGTGGCCGATTCTAGCGGCAGTCAGGTATACATACACCGCTGAAAACCCCCATATTTAGGGTTATTACCAATAATATTCCTTATTCATGTATACATAATGACGCCGATACGGACCTTAACACTGCGGTTATCGGCGAAGACGGATACATGAGCGATACCCCCTGGCAAGCAAGGCAGGATTGGCTGGCATTGGCCGGGCGCGTGTGCGCCGTGACCGGAGCCGGCGGCGGCATCGGCGCGGAAGTCGCGCGCCAGCTGCTGGCCGAGGGCGCGCGCGTGGCCTTGCTGGATCTGGATGAAGCGCGCATGGCGCAGGCGCTGCGCGACTGGGGGGTCGCCAGCGATCGCGCGATCGCCGTGCACTGCGACGTCGCGCAGCAAGAGAGCGTGCAGGCGGCCGCGGACGCGGTGCAGGCCGCCTGGGGGCCGGCCACGCTGCTGGTCAACAACGCCGGGGTGCTCTACGCCGATGCCGTTATGGACATTGCCCTGGACAAATGGAACCGGCTGCTGTCGGTCAATCTCTCTGGCTACCTGCTGTGCGCCCAGGCCTTCGGGCGGCACATGCAGCAGGCCGGAGGCGGGTCCATCGTCAACATCGCCTCGATCTCGGCCAGCATTCCCCAGCCCTACAGCGGCGCGTATAGCGTCAGCAAGGCCGGCGTGAAGATGCTGTCGCAACTGCTGGCTGTCGAATTGGGCGAATACGGCATTCGCAGCAACGTGGTCAGCCCGGCCATGATCCGCACGCCCATGAGCGAAGTCATCTATTCCCAGGACGCCGTGCGCCAACGTCGCGAAAAAATCGTTCCCGCCGGACGCATCAGCACGCCGGCCGATATCGCCGCGGCCGTGTTGTTCCTCGCGAGCGACCGGTCCAGCTATATCAGCGGCCAGGAGATCCTGGTCGACGGCGGATTGACGCAAACCTGGCTGGGCCTCATTCCCCGCCCTGGATTCGAAAAAGAGGACGCGGCCGGTGCAGCCGCTCCCGCCAACGGCTCTCGAAGCCTTCATACCAAAGGAGACAACTCGTGAACTTCTTCACCAAGACTGCCCTGGCCGCCGCGGCGGCCGTCTTCGCGCTGAGCGCCCATGCCCAGGATGTTCCCGGCGTCACCGCCACGACCATCAAGATCGGCATGTTCAGCCCGCTCTCGGGCAATGCCATGGCCTACGGCTTCGACGTGGTCAACGCCGCCAAGATGTATTACGACAAGATCAACAAAGAAGGCGGGATCAACGGCCGCAAGATCGAGCTCGTGATCGAAGACAGCCGCTGCAACGCGAACGACCTTCTGGCTGCCGTGAAAAAGCTCACCGAGCAGGACAAGGTGTTCCTCCTGAACGGCGGCTCGTGCTCCGGTCCCGTGGTGGGTGCGCGCGAGTATGTGGACCGCGAGAAGATTCCGCTGATCATGCTCAACGCCTCGGGCGACGGCGCGCTGTATCCGCCGTCCAGGTACATCTACGGCGCCTTCTCGATCTCGCAGCACGCCGTGGGCGGCTCGATGGTGCAATTCGCCACGCAGTACCTGAAGGCCAAGAAGATCGGCTACATCAACCATGACGACGCCTACGGCGGCTGGAACCTGGAGGCCGCCCAATTCCAGGCCAGGAAGGACGGCGTGGCGCTGCAGGTGCAATCGATCAACCCGAGCATCACGGACGGCACCGCGCCCATGCTCAAGGTGCGCGCCGCCAACCCCGACGTGCTGCTGATCATGACTTACGCCCGCCCTGTCGCCCTGCTGATCAAGAAGGCCCACGAACTGGGCTGGAACAAGCCCATCGTCGTCGCCGTCAACGGCACGGCGGACGTCAACAACCTGGTGCAGACCGTCGGCACCAAGGACGCCTTCAAGAACGTCTACCTGCAAGAGGTGATGCTGGACGTGGCCGGCGGACCGCAGCTCAAGTG
The DNA here is from genome assembly GCA_937881145.1 of uncultured Bordetella sp. Lineage (GTDB taxonomy): Bacteria > Pseudomonadota > Gammaproteobacteria > Burkholderiales > Burkholderiaceae_B > Bordetella. Next base: position 2,512 of record CALGFL010000409.1, on the reverse strand, counting down.
GGTGTACGACATGTACAAGCAGTACTACCCGGACCTGGCCGCCAAGCCCGGTTATCCGCAAGCCTATATGGCCTACGGCATCCCGTCGGCGATGGCGGTGGTCAATGCGCTCAAGGCTGCGGGCCCGCAGCTCACGCGCGAGAAGTTCCTGGACGCCATGTCCAAGACCAACTTCGACTCCAAGGTCATGGCCGGTCCCATCGCTTTTACGCCCACCGATCACGCGGCGCAAAAGTCGGCCATCTACCTGAAGTTCGACGGCGAGACCAAGACGCGCGTGCCCGGCAGCTACGCCAGCGCCTGGACCTACCAGCCCAAGTAAGAGCCGACGCATGAGCCTTGGCGATATCTGGCTGTTCCTGCAGCAGGGGCTGCTCTCGGGACTGGTGACGGGCAGCGTGTATGCGCTGCTCGCCCTGGCGATCGTGGCCGTGTTCAAGACCACGGACGTGCCTAAGTTCGCTCAGGGCGAGATGCTGATGATGGCGGGCTATGTCGCGCTGAGCCTGCTGCTGCTCGCCAAGCTGCCCTACGTGGCGGTCATCCTCATCACGCTCGTGGTCATGACCCTGGGCGGCGCGCTGTTTCAGCGCGTGGTGATGGAGCGGGTGACCGGTTCGCGCGGCGTCGGAGTGCAGCTGGTGATCACCACCCTGGGCCTGGCCTACCTGCTCAAGGGACTGGTGCGGCAGACGGGCCTGGGCGACACGCCGCGTTCGCTGCCGTCGCTGATTTCCAGCGACACGGTCGTGATCGGCGAGGCGGTGCTGACCAAACTGGACATCGCCATCTTCGTCACGGCCGTGGTCGTGATGCTGCTCATCTATTTCATGTTCACCTACACCCGCATCGGCAAGGCCATGCGGGCCGTGGGCATGAATCCCAAGGCCGCGCAGATCGTCGGCATCCGCCTTTCGCGCATTCGCATGATGGTCTGGGCGATGGCGGGGCTGATTTCCGCCATCGCGGCCTTGCTCATCACCCCCAAGATCCTGATCACGCCCGATATCGCCAACATCGCTATCCTGGCCTACGCGGCCGCCATCGTCGGCGGCTTCACCAGCCTGCCGGGCGCGGTCGTGGGCGGACTGCTGATCGGGGTGGTAGAGAACATGGTCGGCTTGTTCATTTCCACCAATGCCATCGTAGTGGCGCCGTTCCTGGCCATTCTGGTGACGCTCATCCTGCGTCCGCAGGGGCTGTTCGGCGGCAAGGTACAGGTCAAGAAAGTATGAAGCGCTGCTCCCTCGATCATCTGGCGCTGGCGGTGCTGCTGGCGGTGCTGTGCGTGCTGCCGTTCACGGTGACCGGCTACGTGCTGTATGTCGTGAACCTGCTGATGGTGTTTGCCGTGCTGTCGCTGGGCATGCACCTGGTCATCGGCGAGGCCGGGCAGTTTGCGCTGTCGCACACCGCGTTCTACGGCATCGGCATCTATACGGCCGGCATCATGAACGCGGCCTGGCATCCGCCGTTCTTCGTTTCGATCGCGGCCGGCGGTTTGATCGCGGCGATCCTGGGCTACGTGATCGGTTTTCTGGCGCTGCGCATGCGCGATATCTATCTCGCCCTGGCCACCTTCGCCTTCGGCGAGGCCATGCAATGGGTGTTCCTCAATTGGGAATCGGTCACCGGCGGCTCCAACGGCATGCAGATGCAGCCGGCGCGCTTGTTCGGCCTGCGGCTGACGAACGATCTGCAGGCGTATCCCTTTGTCGTCGGCATCGCGGCGCTGATGCTCTGGGTCACCGTCTGGCTGTCGCGCTCGCAATACGGATCGGCCCTGCGCGCGGTGCGCGAGAGCGATGTGGCCGCCATGGCCATGGGCATCAACGCCCGCGCGATGAAGCAGTCGGCCTTCGTGGTCTCGGCCGCTTTCGCCGGCATCGCGGGCGGCATGTACACGCTCTTCGTTTCTTTCATCCACCCCGACAGCCTGGGCTTCCAGACCACCATCCTGGTCTTGACCATGGTGGTGGTGGGCGGCCTCGGTTCGGTGCGCGGCGCCATCGCCGGGGCGCTGTTGCTCGGGGTCATCTCCGAAGTGCTGCGCCAGGCGCAGTCGGCCCAGGAAATCATCTATGGCGTCATCCTTTTGGGATTCATGATGTTCAAGCCGCGCGGATTGTTCTCTGGCGCCGCAAAGCGCGACGCAAAACCCCAGGCCGCGGTCGATGTCGCGGCCACCACCGGACGGAGCGCGGCCCGATGAGCGCCACGCCCTTTCTCGACGTGCTCGGCATTACCGTGAAGTTCGGCGGCCTGACCGCCGTGAACAATCTCTCGTTTCAGGTCGGGCAAGGCACGATTCATGCCTTGATCGGACCGAACGGCGCGGGCAAGTCGACTACCTTCAACTGCATTTCCCGCTACTACCAGCCGACCTCGGGCGGCATCGTGCTGGACGGCGTCGACGTGAGCCGCGAGAGGCCGAACAAGATGGCCGCGCTCGGCATCGCGCGCACTTTCCAGAACCTGGAGCTGTTCGGCGAACTGAGCGTGCGCGAGAACG
>CALGFL010000408.1 GCA_937881145.1 uncultured Bordetella sp. | reverse complement strand
GACTACACGGTGGCCAAGGCCGGCGCGTGGAGCCAGGGCCCCGTGTTCCTGCAGTCCCTGGCCCTGCTCAAGGGCATGGACATGCAAGGCGCCGGGCCCAACAGCGCCGAATTCGTGCACCGCCTGACCGAGGCCATGAAACTGGCCTTCGCCGACCGCGAGGTCTATTACGGCGATCCCGATTTCGTCGACGTGCCGCTGGCGCATCTGCTGTCCGACGGCTACAACGACGCGCGCCGCGCGCTCATCGGTGAACGCGCTTCGCACGAGCTGCGGCCGGGTACGGCGCCAGGCTACGAGGCGCAGGTGGCGCGGGTCATGGAGGTCCTGTCGCGCATGTCCAGGGTGACGCGCGCCGGCGAGGCATCGAGCGAACCCACCATGGCGGATATGCGCGCCGCCGGGGCCGCGCCCGCCGGTTCGGTGCGGCGCGGCGACACCACGCACGTCGACGTCATAGACCGCTGGGGCAATATGGTGTCGGCCACCCCTTCGGGGGGCTGGCTGCAGTCTTCGCCGGTGATTCCCGAACTGGGTTTTGCCTTGAGCACGCGCGCGCAGATGTTCTGGCTGGAGCCGGACCTGCCCAATACGCTGGCGCCGCGCAAGCGGCCGCGCACCACACTCACGCCTTCGCTGGCTCTGCGTGAGGGCAAGCCCTATATGGCGTTCGGCACACCGGGCGGCGACCAGCAGGAGCAATGGCAGTTGCTGCTGTTCCTGCGTCACGTGCACCATGGCATGAACCTGCAGGAGGCCATCGACCAGCCCATGTCCCACACCATGCATTTTCCCAGCTCGTTCTATCCGCGCGACCGCAAACCGGGGCATCTGGCGGCCGAGGTGTCGTTCGGCCGCGCCGTGCTGGACGATCTGCGCGCCCGCGGGCACGAACTGGAAGAAGTGCCGCAGTGGACGGTGGGCCGCCTGACCGCCGCCACGCGCGATGCCGACGGCATGCTGCGCGCGGCGGCCACGCCCCGGTTGATGCAGGCGTATGCGGTGGGCCGTTGACCGGCAGTTGATCGACCGTCCGGCATTAGTCGACCGGCCGGCCGGCGCGCCGGCCGAAACGCTTACTTCAACCGTACCGGCACGAAGATCTTGTTGTCGCCGCGCTGGATCAACAGGGCGATCGTGCCTTTCGCGTTGGCGACTTCCTTGCGCACCTGATCGACGCTGGTGGCGGGCACGCCGTTGATCGCCAGGATTACGTCCTCGGGCTGGATGCCGGCGCGTTCGGCCGCGCCCGAGACCTGTTCCACCAGCAGGCCTTGCGTGCCGATCGCGCTGGCTTCCTGCGGCGTGAGCGGGCGCAGCGCCACGCCCAGCTTGCCATGCCCCGCGGACACGCTGCTGACGTCGGCGGTGACGCCGCTATCGTCGAGCTTGCCCAGCGTGGCGGTCAGCGTCATGGGCTTGCCGTTGCGCCAGACATCCATGGTGATGCGTTGTCCCGGCGCGTCCATATTGATGGCCGATGCCAGGTCGCCCGACGAGATGATGTCGCGGCCGTCGATCTTGCGGATGATATCGCCGGGCTTGAGGCCCGCGTGCGCGGCGGCGCTGTCCTTCATGACGCTGGCGATCAGCGCGCCCGAAGGCGAGGGCAGGTTGAACGAATCGGCCAATTCCTGGTTGACCTCCTGGGCGGTCACGCCCAGCCGGGCATGCTGGACCTTGCCGTGCGCCAGGATCTGGTCCTTGATCTTCTCGGCCACGTCGATCGGGATCGAGAAGGACAGGCCCTGATAGCCACCGGTCTTGGTGTAGATCTGCGAATTGATGCCCACCACTTCGCCCTGCGAGTTGAACAGCGGTCCGCCCGAGTTGCCGGGGTTCACGGGCACGTCGGTCTGGATGAAGGGCACGCTGGTGTCGTCGGGCAGCGAGCGGCCCAGGGCGCTGACGATGCCCGCGGTGGCCGTGCTCTCCAGGCCGTAGGGCGAGCCGATGGCCAGCACCCAGTCGCCTACCTGCAGGCTGGAGACGTGGCCGATTTTCACGGTGGGCAGGTTGGTGGCGTCGATCTTGATCACCGCCACGTCGGTCTGCGGATCGCTGCCCAGCACCTTGGCGCGGTATTCGCGGCGGTCGGTGAGTTTGACGACGACCGATTTGGCGTCTTTGACCACGTGGGCATTGGTCAGGATGATGCCGTTGGAGCTGACGATGAAGCCCGAGCCCACGCCTTCCATGGGCACGTTGTGCGAGCCGTGCGGCATGCCCGGAAAGCCGGGGAATTGGCCGAAGAACTGCTGGAAGGGATCGTCCTGGCTGTCGCTGACCTTTTCCACGCCCTTCACGGTGATGTTGACCACGGCCGGGCCATACAGCTTGTTGATCTGCGCGAAATTGGGCGTGGCCACCGTGCCGATCGGGGCCGATGATTGCGTCGGGGCCAGGAGGGCCTGGGCGTATGCCGTGCCACTGCAGGCAGCCAGCCCGGTGCCGCCGATGGCGCCTGCGGCAAGCAAGGCCAGTGTCAGGCGGGCGATCTTCTTGGTCGAACGTTGCGTCGAATTCATGTTGGGGCTCCTTGATGCCAGGTGAAACACGGCCTCATGGTGCAGGCGCCCGCTTAGGCGAATCTTAAGATCGGCCGATGATGCGACCCCATCGCTTATTTTGAAATCGACGGAAACACAACCCGCGCGCGCAGTCCGCCGCCCGGCGCATCTTCCAGCATGACAGTGGCGTCGTGCCGGCCCGCCAGGGTGCGCACCAGCGCCAGCCCCAGGCCGCTGCCCGAAGCGCCCGCGTCGGCGCCGCGATAGAAGCGGTCGAAGACGCGCTCGCGCTCGCCGGGCCGGATGCCTGGGCCGGTGTCATCCACGATCAGGGACACCGAATTTTCGGTGTCGACGATGGCGATGTGCACCGAGCCCTCTTCGGGCGTGTACTTGATGGCGTTGTCCAGCAGGTTGCGTGCCAGCAGCACCAGCGCGTCGGCCTGGCCGTCGACCATGGTCGTGTCAGGACCTTCGAGGGCGATGTCGATGCGCTTGGCGTTGGCCTGAGGCAGGGCCTGCGACACAGCCTCGCGCACGGCCTGCACCAGGTCGGTGGGCGCGAGCTGCAGGTGCGGCGCGCCGCCGTCGTGGCGCGCCATGGACAGTAGTTGTTCGATGAGGCGCGTGGCGCGCGCCACGCCTTCGCCCAGGCGGCCGATGGCCTGCTCGCGCGTTGCATCATCGGCGGCGCGGCGCAGGCTCTGCAACTGCAACTGCAAGGCAGCCAGCGGCGTGCGCAGCTCGTGCGCGGCGTCGCCCACGAACTGCTGCTGCGAGGCGAAGGCCTGCCGCACGCGTTCCAGCAGCAGATTCAACTCCTGCATCAAAGGCAGGATTTCATCGGGCAGCCCGTCGTCGGAGACGGGCGACAGGTCGTCTGGCTGGCGCATCGCCAACTGCGTGCGCGCGCGCTCGACGGGCTGCAGGGAAAGGCTCACCACCCACCACACCACCAGCATCAAGATCGGCGCCATCACCAGCGTCGGACCCACGGATCGCAGCACCAGACCGCGCGCGGTGAGGCGGCGCACGCGCATGTCCTGCGCCACCTGCGTCACTTGCAGCGGCGTGGACATGGCATAGACGCGGTAGGTGGCGTCGCCGGTCTGCACGGTGGAGAAGCCCAGTCTGACCGGGTCGGGCAGCAGGCGGCCCGAGGCCGAGCGGTAAAGCTGCACGCCGTCCACCGTCCAGATCTGGATGATGAGATTGTCGACCGAGTTGGCGGGCGCGCCGGGCACCGGCAGGGGCGTGTTGTTCAGCTGCAGATTGCCGTCGCTCAGCGACAGGGCCGTGCTGCGCAGCTGCGCGTCGTAGAGTTGGTCGGTCTGCGCCAGCGTGCCGCGGTAGGCTGCGCCGGCCTGGATGAGTGCCGCGGCGAAGATGGCCCCCAGCAAGAACAACAGCAGCCGCGCGCGCAAAGAGGTGATGGCCAGGCGCATCATGTTTCGACGGTCTTGCCGGGCTGCTTGGGAACGACGTATCCGACGCCGCGCACGGTCTGGATGAAACCGTGCCCCAGTTTCTTGCGCAGGCCGTGGATGTAGACTTCGACGGCGTTGCTGGCGATCTCTTCTGCCCAGCTATAGAGTTTTTCTTCGAGCTGCGCGCGCGAATAGATCATGCCGGGGCGCGCGATCAGCGGTTGCAGCACGGCCCATTCGCGGGCCGTCAGCGTCACGGGATCGCCGCTCACCGAAGCCTCGCGCGTCTGCGGGTCGATGCGCACGTTGCCGTGCTCGAACGCAGGTTCGGCATGACCGGCGCTGCGCCGCAGGAGCGCGCGGATGCGGGCCAGCAGCTCGTCGGGGTCGTAGGGCTTGACCACATAGTCGTCGGCGCCGGCGTCCAGTCCGGCGATGCGATCGCCGACGGCGTCGCGCGCGGTGGCGATCAGCACCGGCGTGCGGTCGTGCCGCGCGCGCAGTTCGCGCAGCACCGACAGGCCGTCCCGATTGGGCAGGCCCAGGTCCAGCAGCACCAGGTCGTAGACGCCGGCGCGCAGCGCCGTGGCCGCGCGCTCGCCGTCGCGCTCCCAGTCGGCCGCGTAGCCGTCGGCGCGCAGGCAGTCCTGCACGCCGGCGCCTATCATCGCGTCGTCTTCGACCAGCAGGATGCGCATGGGATCGGCCTGAAAGCAAGGTCGGACATGAAGCAAGAATAGGCGATTTTTCGCGGCATTAGGAGCGGCGACGGTAGAATCTCGGCCATGCAACGACCTCCACGAACCTGGCGCCGTCCCGCGGCGTTTCGCGCCGGCCGACGCCTGGTGCCCAGCCGGCTGTCGGTGATGCTGCTGGCCGCGGCGACCGTGGGCGTGCTCGGCGCGCTGGCCACCATGGTGTTTCGCGCCGGGCTCGACTTCATGCAAGTCTTGCTCGGGCGGCAGCCGGCGCACGGCATGGTGTCGCTGGCCCACAGCCTGCCGTACTGGGAGCGCCTGCTGTTGCCCGTCTTGGGCGGCGCGGTGGCGGGGGCGATCCTGCAATGGGCGCGCAGCAATCTGCCGTCGCAGGGCGCAAACGACTACATGGAGGCGATTTCGCTGGGGCGCGGTTTCATCGGCCTGCGCCAGACCATGACGCGCAGCCTGGCGGCGTTCTGCTCGATCACGACGGGCGCGTCCATAGGCCGCGAGGGCCCCATGGTGCAGATCGCGGCCATGCTGGCCTCGCTGTGCGGGCGCTGGATGGTCTGGCCGCCGGAGCGTCTGCGCCTGCTGGTGGCTTGCGGCGCCACGGCGGGCCTTACCGCGGTCTACAACGCGCCCATTGCCGGCGCCTTGTTTGTCTCCGAGATCATCTACGGTTCGGTTTCATCGGCCACGTTGGTGCCGCTGGTGGTGGCTTCGGTGGCGGCCAACATGGTCACACGCCAGCTGCTGCATTACGACGCCGTCTATCACATGCCTGCCTTCGATTTCACGTCGCCCTGGGAGGTGTTCACCTACCTCGGCCTGGGCGTGCTGGCCGGCGTGGTGGCGCCGTGGTACCTGGAGATGCTCAACGGCTCCAAGCGACTGTTCTCGAACTGGATAGGTCCGCTGTGGCTGCGCCTGGCGGCGGGCGGGCTGGTGGTGGGTGTGATTTCGGTGGGCTGGCCCCAGGTCTGGGGCAACGGCTACAGCGTGGTCAATTCGCTGCTGCACGAGCCCTGGGCCTGGCAGACGGTGGCGTCGGTACTCGTGATGAAACTGCTGGCGACCTCGGCCAGCTCCGGCTCGGGCGCCGTGGGCGGCACCTTCACGCCCACGCTATTCATGGGCGCCGCGCTGGGACATCTTTACGGCTCGACGCTGCATGCCGTGCTGCCGCAGGCGTCGATCAGCAGCTATGCCGTGGTCGGCATGGGCGCCTTGCTGTCGGCGGCCACGCATGCGCCGCTCATGTCGATTCTGATGATTTTCGAGATGACGCTCAGCTATCAGGCCATGCTGCCCTTGATGGCGGCCTGCGTCATGGGCTACGCCGTGGCCCATGCCCTGGGCGGCAAATCCATGTATGCCCACTCTCTGGCCGACAATCGCGTCGCGCCCCGCTAGGTGTTTTCCTACTTCGTCGGCGACGGCGTAGGCGCCGTCATCGGGATGATGGTCATGCGCAGCTGGGAGTGCGGCTCCTCGTAATCGTGGTGCACGGGCCGGTGCGCGATCGGCCTGGACGCTTCGGGCGCGGGCGCGGCGGCAGGCTCTTGAGCGGCGCTCGGCATCGGGGCCGCCTCGATCGTCTGCGCGGCAGCGGGCGCAGCGGCAATCGGCGGACTTGCGACAGCCGCCGCGGCCGGCGCGGGCTCGGGTTCTGCCGGAGCCGGTTGCGCC
>CALGFL010000407.1 GCA_937881145.1 uncultured Bordetella sp. | reverse complement strand
ATGGTGGTGGCGTGAAACTGTTGCATGCTTGGCTCCCTGTGAAGGGCCGAGGTGGGGGTTATCGATCGGATTTCAAGCCTCAGGGCAGGTTTTTCGCCTTGGTCTTTGCGTTGATCAGATCGACCAGAAGCCTGTCCCGCTCTTGTAGCATCGCCGCGGTGTCGAGCGTGGCCATTTCGTCGCGGGTGCTGTCCACCAGGGCTTTCTTTACCTCGTCGGTCAATTCGGTCTGGCCCGATTCGGCCCAGATTCTTTCGATCAAGGGGCCCAGGTGATCCAGGAAATGTTGCATGCCGCCCGCGCCGCCGCCCAGTTCGCCCAGCAGCATCGGCCCCATCAGCGCCCATCGCAATCCGGGGCCGTGGGCGATCGCCGCGTCGACTTCGGCGGCGCTCACGACGCCGGTGGTGATCAGGTGATAGGCCTCGCGCCAGAGCGCGGCCTGCAGGCGGTTCGAGACGTGTCCGGTGAGTTCGCGGCGCACGCGTATGGTGACTTTGCCCAGGGATTTATAGAACGACTCTGCCCGCTCCAGCGCGTCGGGATCCGTGGCCGCGCTGCCGACGATCTCGACCAGGGGAACGATGTGCGGCGGATTGAACGGATGGCCGATCAGGATGCGCCCGGGATGCAGGCAGCCCTCCTGCAACTGGCTCGGACGAAACCCCGAGGTGCTCGATGCGAGGATCACGTCGGACGCCGCGAGGGCGTCCATCTCGACGTAGGTATCCCGCTTGATGTCCGCGCGCTCGGGGCCCGACTCCTGGATGAAATCGGCCTGGGCAACGCAGTCGCCGAGCGTGTCGACGAAGATCGGCTCGGGAGGGGCGGATGCTTGGGCCACGCCGAGCTGGTTCAGGGCCGGCCACGCCTTGCCGATGAAGTCGCGCAGGCGTTCATGCGCGCCGGGAGCCGGGTCGGTGGCGACGACGCGAAAGCCGCATGCGAGGAAAAATGCGGCCCAGCTTGCGCCGATCAGACCCGTTCCCACTACGCCGATAGTCTTGATTTCGCGATATGTCATATAAGGGAAAGAGTGAAAAAGGGCGCATCCGCCCCGAAAATGGAAGAATACTCCAGCACTGTGGCCGCACTGCCGCGGTGCCCGAACAGGGAAAGACATGAATGAAGCCTTGATGCAGGCAGCCGTCGACTATGCGCAGGAACACGAATCCGAATGGGATCGCAGCGCCGCCGGCGTGTTCGGCGTGCACCAGAACGATCCCGCGCCCTGGAACCGGACGTGGGGGCCTTTGCACGACCGCGGCCCGGCTTGCGGCGTGGTGGTGGCGCAGGGTCGGACGCTGGCGACCTGGGGCGAGCCGGCCCGGGCCGATTTGACCTTCAGCGTGGCCAAGCTCTACCTGGCCCTGGTCGCCGGCGTGGCCTGGGATCAGGGCCTGATCCGCGATCTCGATCAGCCCGTGGGGCGGCAACTGCCGGGCATCGGTTTCGACGCGGGCAACAACGCGCTCGTCACCTGGCGCCATCTGTTGCAGCAGACCAGCGAATGGGAGGGCGAGCGCTGGGGCATATCCGATCAGGCCGACCGCTATCGCGCGGTGACCCACGGCGCGCCGCCCGCCGGCAAAAAGGGCGAGGCCCGTGCGTTGCAAACGCCCGGTACCTACTGGGAATACAACGATGTGCGCATCAACCAGCTTTCTTATGCACTGATGGTGCTGTTCCGTCGCCCCGTGCCCGAGATCTTTCGCGAGTTCATCGCGCGTCCTTGCGGATGCAGCGAGGATTGGCGCTGGGTGGGCTATGACACGTCCTGGGTCGACATCGACGGCCGGCGCATGCAGTCGGTGCCCGGCGGTTCGCATTGGGGCGGGGGCTGCTCGATCGGCGCCCTGGACCAGGCCCTGATCGGCCAGATGCTGCTGAACGAGGGCAGCTCGCGCGACGGCCGCCCGGTGCTCTCGCAAGACTGGGTGCGGCAGATGCGCGAACCGTGCGCGCTGGCGCCGTATTACGGCTTTCTGATCTGGCTCAATCACCAGGGCAAGATTTTTCCCAGCTTGCCGGCATCGAGTTTTTTCGGCGTGGGCGCGGGCAGCTCCTATACCTGGGTCGAACCCGAGCGCAAGATGGTGGTCGTCGTGCGCTGGCTGAATTCGACCTATGCGGATGGGTTGTTCGGCAAGATACTGGCCGCGGTGGACGGCTGAGCGTCCAGGCCTTGGGCGCAAATCCGCCAGCGGTCGCGCAGCATGGCGCCGGCAAAATCCAGGATGGGGCCCACCGAGCCGACCACGCCGCCCATGGTGATGAAACCGTGGATCTGGTCGTTCAGGTGCAGCTCGGTGACGGGCACGCCGGCTTGGTCCAGGCGGCGGGCGTATTCGCGGCCTTCGTCGCAAAGCGGATCGTTGGCGCAGGTCAGGACCAGGGCCGGCGGCGCGTCTTTCAGCGTGGCCGCGCGTATCGGCGAGGCATGCCAATGCTGCCGGTCGGCGGCATCGGGCGCGTAGTGATCGATGAAAAAGCGCATCGTCGCGTCGGTGAGCGACACGCCGCTGTCCACCGTGACCCGGCGGTAGCTGTCCGTGGACATCGACAGATCGATCACGGGGTAGATCAGGAGTTGAAAGACGGTCGCGGGCAGGTCGCCGTCGCGCCCCATCAAGGCCAGGACGGCCGCGATATTGCCGCCGGCGCTGTCGCCGCCCACGGCGATGCGGCTCGGGTCGATGCGCAGCCGTTCGGCTTCGCGCACGATGTGGGAAAGCGCGGCGGCGCCGTCTTCGATGGCGGCGGGGTAGGGGTGTTCCGGCGCGAGCCGGTAATCGACGGCGATCACGCAGGCCCGGCAGGCCTGCGCGAGCTGGCGGCAGAGGGCGTCGTGCGTATCGAGATCGCCCAGCATCCAGCCGCCGCCGTGAAAGTACAGAAAGCAGGGAAGGACGGCGTCGGCCGAGGTGCCGGCGGCCCGATAAAGGCGCATGGGGATCGGACCGCCTTTGCCGGGAGCGGAGAGATCCAGGCATTGGGCCACCTCGACGAGCGCGGGCAGCGTTGCCGCCCGGCCCGCGGCATAGCCGGCGCGGGCTTGGGCGGGGGTGCCCGCTTCGTAAGGTTGTTTGCCCGCTTCTTTGCCTGCCTTGAGGACCGCCGCGGCATCGGGATGCATGGTGGGCATGCGCACTCTCCGTCGAATATGAAGGTAATGAGAACAAAGGCCACGCATGTATGCGTGGCCTTTGGGGTAAGAAGCAGGTTGCGGTGGAACTCGCGGCGCGAATCAGTCGCCGTACAGTTTCTGCCGCATTTCGCGGCGCTCCTGGGCTTCCAGCGACAGCGTCGCGGTGGGGCGGGCCAGCAGGCGCGGGATGCCGATGGGTTCGCCGGTCTCCTCGCACCAGCCGTATTCGCCGCTATCGATGCGGGCGATGGCCTGCTGCACTTTCTTGAGCAGCTTGCGCTCGCGGTCGCGCGTGCGCAGCTCCAGGGCGTGCTCTTCCTCGATGGTGGCGCGGTCGGCCGGATCGGGCACGAACTGGGTCTCGCGCAAGTGCTCGGTGGTCTCGCCGGCGTTGGCCAGGATGTCTTGTTCGAGCTGCTTGAGCCGCTCTTTGAAGAAAGCCAGCTGGCGATCGTTCATGTAGTCGGCGTCGGGCATGGCCAGCAATTCTTTTTCGCTGGGCAGGTCGACGGTCGCATCCGACTTGTTTGATTTTTTGCTTGCTGCCTTCGTTGCCATGAAAACACTCCACTATGAATCGATCCGGTCGCGCCTGTTAAAGACTGGGCGCGCCGGCGAGCCGGTTGGCTGCACTTCTAAACAAGCCGTCAGCCGGCCAGGCACTGCTCCAGGCCCCGGGTGAAAATCTCCTGGGGCAGCTTGCGTCCGATGAACACCATCTTGGTCGAGGCCTTTTCGGCGGACGTCCAGGCCTTGTCGGGTTCGGCGGCCATCATCATGTGCACACCTTGGAAAAGCATACGGCGATTCAGGCCCTTCATGT
>CALGFL010000406.1 GCA_937881145.1 uncultured Bordetella sp. | reverse complement strand
GAAGCCAACGCTTGCACAATACGATCCTGCACTTCCAGGCCGCAGCGGCGCACGCACTTGACGATGTTCTGCGCAGCGCTCACCGCGCCGGTCACAATGTGCACGCGCACTTCCAGACGCAGGCCGATCATGCCGATGGGCTCGCGAATGTCTTCCTGGCCATCGACGATGAACTCCTGCGTCAGCACATGCAGCACTTGCTGGTCGGTGGGAATGTTCACCGCCTTGGCCGTCTCGATCACGCGGGCCACGTCGGTGGCGGTGACTTCCTTGTCCTTGACGGCCACCATGCCGCTGGAATTGAAGCTGCGGATGTGACTGCCGGCGATGCCCGTGTAGACGTCGCGGATCTTGCAGTCGGCCATCAGCTCGGCCTCTTCCAGCGCGCGCTGGATCGAGTTGACGGTGCTTTCGATGTTGACTACCACGCCCTTGCGCATGCCGCGCGACTCGTGCTGGCCCAGGCCCAGCACTTCGAACCGTCCCTCTGGCAAGATCTCGGCCACGACGGCGACCACCTTGCTGGTGCCGATGTCGAGGGCGACGATGAGGTCCTTGATATCACGGGTCATGGTGTTATCGCTTCTTGATGGAGGATTTGGATTTGGATTCGGGTGCTTGGTTCGCCGACAGCGGCGCGAGCGCCAGCGCGAAACCGTTCGGATAACGCAGGTCCGCCTGCGTCACCTCGCGACCGTCGAGCTTGCCCTGCAGGGCGGGCCAGGCCTGCACAAAACGCTGGACGCGCGCAGAGAACGACATCGCGCCGGGAATGCCCAGCGGGTCGGCGGCATCGGCGGCCGGATCGCGGCCCAGCTCCAGCACCAGTCCGTTGGACAAGGTGACGCGCCAGGCATAGCGCGGGCTCAGATCCAGCTGGGTCACATGCAGGTTGAGCGGCGCGAACCAGCGCGCCAGCTCCGCATAGCGCTGCACCACCAGCTCCTGGCTGCCGTCGGGCCCGGAGAACTGCGGCAGCTTGGTGTCGTCGTCCAGTTCGCCCGTGTTGGCCGTGAACGCCTCGCCCCAGGTGTTGATCATCTGGTTTTCGTTCCACAGCGCCAGCGGCTGCTGCTCCTCGATGCTCACGCGCAAGGCATCGGGCCATATGCGCCGCACCGACGCGCGCCGCACCCAGGGCACCGACTCGAACAACGAGCGTACCTGGTTGAGGTTGACCGTAAAAAAATCGCCCTTCACGCGCCCGGTAATGTGCGAGCGCACGGCGCCCGCCGACACATAGTGCAGCGAGCTGTTCGGCGCGGGCGCCAGGTCGATGCTGCGCAGGACGAAATACGGCCGTTGCGACACCCATACGACGCCGGCGGCCAGCATGGCCGCCACCGCCAACACGGCCAGCGTGTTGGCGATTACGTTGATGGTGCGAGCGTCGTTCCACACTTAAGACTCCTGCTCAACTCGCGCGCGCCGGGCTGCGCAACTTGCACGAAGCCTCGGACAGGATGGCCACGCACAGATCGGCATAGCTCATGCCCGTGGCGCGCGCGGCCATCGGCACCAGCGAATGCCCGGTCATGCCGGGGGAGGTATTCATCTCCAGCAGCCAGGGCTTGTCGGCGCGATCCAGGATGAGGTCGGCGCGGCCCCAACCCTCGCAGCCCAGCGCGCGATATGCGCGCACGACAATGTCCTGGATTTCTTGCGTCAGCGCCGCAGGCAATTGCGCGGGGCAGAGGTATTGCGTCTCATCGGAGAAATACTTGTGTTCATAGTCGTAGTTGCCGCCGGGCGCCACGATTTCGATGATGGGCAGCGCGCGCGCCGAGGCGCCCGAGCCCAGCACGGCCACGGTCAGTTCGCGGCCGGTGACGAAAGCCTCGGCCAGCACTTCGCTGTCGTAGCGGGAGGCCGTGGCAAAGGCCTCTTTCATGTCGGAATATCCCGCCACCTTGGCGATGCCCACGGTCGAGCCTTCGTGCGGCGGCTTGAGAATCAGCGGCAGCCCCAGACGATCGGGCACCCGACGCAGTTCCGCGCCGGCCTCGAGCACCTCGAAGGCCGGCGTGGGCAGGCCGTGCTGCAGCCAGACCCGCTTGGTCATGATCTTGTCCATGGCCAGACTGGAAGCCATGGTGCCGCTGCCGGTATAGGGCAGGTTCAGCAGTTCGAGCGCGCCTTGCAGCGCGCCGTCCTCGCCGTAGCGCCCGTGCAGCGCGATGAACACGCGGTCGAAGCCCGCCTGCGCCAATTCGGCCAGGCCGTGCTCGCCGGTATCGAACAAATGCGCATCCACGCCCTTGCTCAAGAGCGCCTCGTGCACGCCCTTGCCCGACATCAGCGATACGTCGCGTTCGGCGGAGCGTCCGCCGTAGAGCACGCCGACTTTGCCGAAATTCTTCATACCTGCTCTCCCAACTGAGCCGGCACGCGGCTGATCGATCCCGCGCCCATCACGATCACGACATCGCCGTCGCGGGCGAAATCGCGGACGGCCTGCGGCAGCTCCGCCACGTCTTCCACGAAAACCGGTTCGACCTTGCCGGCCACGCGCAGCGCGCGCATCAGCGAACGGCCGTCGGCGGCCACCAACGGGGCTTCGCCCGCCGAATACACCTCGGTCAGCAGCACGGCGTCGGCCGAGCCCAGCACGCGCACGAAGTCTTCGAAGCAATCGCGGGTGCGGGTATAGCGGTGCGGCTGGAAGGCCAGCACGATGCGCCGATCGGGCCAGGCGCCGCGCGCCGCGGCCAGCGTCGCGGCCATTTCGACGGGGTGGTGGCCGTAGTCGTCGACCAGCGCGAAGGTGCCCCCGCCATGTGCGGCCGGCACGGCTATCTCGCCCCATTGCGTGAAGCGCCGCCCCACGCCCTTGAACGACGCCAGGGCCTGGGCGATCGCCGCGTCCGCCACGCCCAGCTCGGTCGCCACGGCGATGGCGGCCAAGGCATTGCGCACATTGTGCAGGCCCGGCAGATTCAGTTCGATCTGCAGCGCGGGCAGATCGGCGTCGCGCAGACGGCGCTGCACGCGCAAATGCATGCGGGTGCCTTCGGCGCGCACGTCCTCGGCGCGCACCTGCGCCTCGGCATTCAGACCGTAGGTCGTGATGGGCCGCGACACAAAAGGCATGATCTCGCGCACATTGGCATCGTCCACGCACAGCACCGCGCTGCCGTAGAAAGGCAGGCGCTGCGTGAATTCGATGAAGGCGCTCTTCAAGCGCGCCACATCGTGTCCATAGGTGTCCATGTGATCGGCATCGATATTGGTCACGATAGCCATCACCGGCAGCAGATTGAGGAACGAGGCGTCGGACTCGTCGGCTTCGACCACGATATATTCGCCCTGGCCCAGCCGCGCGTTGGCGCCCGCCGAATTCAGGCGCCCGCCGATCACGAAAGTGGGGTCCATTCCGCCGGCGGCCAGCACGCTGGCCACCAGGCTGGTGGTAGTGGTCTTGCCGTGCGTACCGGCAATGGCGATGCCGCGCTTCAAGCGCATCAGTTCGGCCAGCATCACCGCGCGCGGCACGACCGGAATGCGCGCAGCGCGCGCGGCCAGCACTTCAGGATTGTCGCCGGCCACGGCCGTGGACGTGACGATGACGTCGGCGCCCGCGACGTTTTCCGCAGCATGGCCGATAGCCACGCGCATGCCCAGATCGACCAGACGGCGCGTCACGGCGGACTCATTGAGGTCGGAGCCGCTCACCCGATAACCCAGGTTGAGC